>DATHTC010000379.1:0-5295 GCA_035463735.1 Gaiellaceae bacterium
AAGGAGACGTGCGGGATCCAGCCGAGCTCGTCGCGCGCCTTCGATGCGTCGCCGACGAGTCGATCGATCTCGGCGAGGCGCACCAGCGACGCGTCGCTCACCACGTGCTCGCGCCAGTCGAGGCCGAGCTCGCCGAAGGCCACTTCGCAGCACTCGCGCACGCTGTGCATCGCGCCGGTACTGATGACGTAGTCCTCGGGCGTGTTGCGCTGCAGCATCAGCCACATCGCGCGCACGTAGTCGCCGGCGTAGCCCCAGTCGCGGCGCGCGTCCAGGTCGCCGAGCCAGAGCTCGCCCTGCAGCCCCTCGGCGATGCGTGCCACGCCGTGGGAGACCTTGCGGGGGAGGAAGTCGAGCGGCCGCCGCGGCGACTCGTGGTTGTAGAGGATCCCCGAGGAGGCGTGCAGGTCGTAGCGCCGGCGGTAGCTGTGGACGATGAAGTGGGCGTACGCCTTCGCCACGCCGTACGGCGTCACCGGCTCGAGCGGCGTGCGCTCCGTCTGCGGCACCTCGCGCGGGTCGCCGAAGATCTCGCTCGACGAGGCCTGGTAGAAGCGGATCTCCGGATCGACCTTGCGGATCGCCTCGAGCACCGTCGTCACGCCGACCGCGGCGAACTCGGCGGTCAGCACGGGCTCGTCCCACGAGGCCGGCACGAAGGAGACGGAGGCGAGGTTGTAGAGCTCGTTCGGACGCACGTCCCGGAGCGTGTCCTCCAGCGCCCGGCCGTCGAGGAGGTCGCAGCCGATCAGCTCGACGCGGTCGCGGACGGCCGCGAGGTTGGGGTAGTCGGTCGAGCCGCGGCGGACGACGCCGAACACCTCGTAGCCCTCGCCGAGGAGGAGCTCGGCGAGGAGGCTCCCGTCCTGCCCGCCGACGCCGGTGACGAGCGCGCGCCGGGTCACGGGCGGCGATGATACGCCCGATGCCGACGCCGCTGACGGACTCGCTGCGCGCGGCGCCGCCGGGACTTCACGGAGAGGGCGAGTACTGGGGGCTGGCGTGGGACGCCCTCGCCTGGCTGGAGGAGCACGTGCGGCCCGGAATGGCGACGCTCGAGACCGGCGCGGGCGCATCCACCCTCGTGCTCGCGGCCGGCGGCGCCGTCCACGAGGCGGTGACGCCGGACCCGGAGGAGGAGCGTCGGATCCGGGCGCAGGCCGCCGAGCGCGGGATCGACGACACGCGGGTGACGTTCCTCGTCGGCCGCTCCGAGGAGGTCCTCCTGGCCTGGGAGCCGCGGCCGCTCGACCTCGTCCTGCTCGACGGCGCGCACGGCTTCCCGTACCCGATCCTCGACTGGTGGCACCTCGCGCCGCACCTGCGCGTCGGCGGGACGATGCTCCTCGACGACGCCTACCTGCCTGCGGTGGCGGCGATCGTCGACCACGCGCGGACGAGTCCCGCGTGGGAGCTCGACGAGGCCGTCAGCTTCCGCACCGCCAGGATCCGCAAGCTCCGCGACGACCCGCCGCCGGCCGACGCAGACGCGCTCGCCGCGCACGGGCGGATGCGCTTCTCGTACCTCCCGCCGCGTCGGCGGCTCGTCGCGTCGGCGCGGCAGCGGGCGTTCTCCACGCGTCCCGGCCTCTGGCTCGTGCGCAGGCTCGGGCGGAGCTAGAGTCCGCGGAGGTAGCCCCACGCCTGCCGTAGCCCGAGGCCCGCGGTCGCGGCGAGGAAGGCGGCGAACAGGGCGAGGCCGAGCAGCGCCCCCGGAGCCCCCTCGGCGAGCGACCCGAGCCCGAACGCGACGAGTGCGGCGAGCGCGACGACGCCGCCGGCGCGCGCGAGGCCCACGGCGGCGAGCGCGAGCGTTCGCGGCGAGATCGCCAGGAGCATGTCGGCGACGACGACCGCGGCGGACACCGCCAGGGCGAGCGCGATCCCCGGCAGCCCGAGCAGCTCGCGGAGCGCCCACGCGACGACCACGTGCAGCACGACGACCGCGGCCGCGAGCGGAACGAGACGGCCGGCGCGGCCGACGACGAACAGGAGCGGCAGCGTGAGCGAGTAGGCGACGCTGACGAGCATCCACGGCGCCAGCCACACGACGAGGTGCCCGAGCTCGCGCCCGACGTCGCCGCTGTACGCGTCGCCGAGCAACGCACCGACGATTCGCTCGCCGGCGAGCGCGAAGGCGCCGGCGCCCGCCGCCACGGGAACGAGCGAGACCCACGCGCCGCCGACGACGTGCCGTGCGGCGGACGCCTCGTCGAGGCCCCGCCTCGTCAGCGGCGCCGAGGTGACGAGGGAGACGGACGACGCCGTCGCGGCGACGAGCGTCGCGGCGAAGAGGTAGGCGTAGGAGAGGCTCGTGACGTCGCCGACGTCCAGGCCCGCCGCCAGCCGCAGCCCCACCAGGTACGTCACCTGCAGCGCAAGGGGCGTCGCCGCGCCCTGGAGCAGGAGCCACAGCCGCCGCCCGAGCCGGAGCGTGCCGACGCCCAGGCCGACGCGCGTCGCGACGACGGCGAGCGGCACGCCGAGCGTGATCGCGGCGTTGAGCGCCACGCCCCACGCGAGGGCGATCAGGCCCTCGTCGAGCAGCGCGACGAAGAGCGCGACGCCCGCGACGGCGCCGGCCGCGTAGCCGACCGCGGCGACCCCGTACGAGTCGCGGGCCGCCAGCGCGCTCGCCGCGACCGCGGCGAGGACGTGCCCGAACGCGGCGGGGACGAGCCACACGAGCGCGTCGCCCGCGAGCGTCGCCGACCGCTGCGGGAGCGACCCGGTGATCGCGTCGCCGAGCGGCCCCTGCGCGGCGATCGCGACGACGCTCGCCGGGACGGCCACGACGAGGAGCGCGACCAGGTACGCGCCCGTCTCGCCCGCGAGCCGGCCGGCCGCGGCCGCTCGGGTCAGCTCGGGGACGACGACCATCCGGAACGCCTGCGCGGCGATCACGAGCGCGAGGTAGACGCCGTATGCGGCCAGGAATCCGTCGGTCTCCGCGTCGCGACCGAACTCCCGCGCCAGGATCAGCCCCACCACCGCTGCGGCGACGCTCACGACGGCCGTCGACAGCCCCGTCAGCGCGACGCTTCGGACGGCGCTCGCGCCGGGGGAGGGGCTACTCTTGCCCGGTTCCATGGCCGCCCATGAAAACACGACGGACACGACGTGGACCGAGCGGCGCGTGGCCGAGTTGCGCCGGGAGTACGGCGGCGTGTACGAGGGCCGGACCGTTCTCGTCACCGGCGCCGACGGCTTCATGGGCTCGCACCTCACGGAGGCGCTCGTCCACCTCGGCGCCCGCGTCCACGCCTTCGTCCGCGCGACCTCGAGCGGCGCGCTGAACAACATCGCGCACCTCCGCGGGCGGCTGAAGGTGCACTTCGCCGACCTGACCGACAAGCACTCGATCGACCTGCTCGTGCGCCAGGACCTGCTCGAGGCGCCGGACAAGCCGTACGTGTTCCACCTTGGCGCGCAGGCGCACGTGGGCGAGTCGTGGCACCGCCCCTACGAGACCGTGATGGCGAACACGGTGGGGACGCTCAACCTGCTCCAGTCGATCGTCGACCACGGGCTGGAGCTGGAGAAGTTCGACACCGCGGGAACCTCTGAGGAGTACGGGAACGTCCGCGACTCGGTGGCGCACCATCACGACTTCGACCACGAGGGCGGGCTCATCCTCCACGAGCGCTCGCCGCTCAACCCGAAGTCGATCTACGCGACCGCGAAGGTGGCCGCCGACTTCCTCACCATGAACTACTTCGACGCGTACGGGCTGCCGGGCATCGTCACGCGGATGTTCAACAACTACGGGCCGCGCCAGAACCCGCGCTACGTCACGGGGACGATCATCACCCAGGCGCTCGAGCGCGAGGAGGTCGAGCTCGGCGCGCTCGACCCGCTGCGCGACTTCTGCTTCTGCACCGACGGCGTGCGCGGCCACCTCACCGTCGCCGCGCGCGGCGTCGCCGGCGACCACTACGTGTACGGGCAGGGCGAGAACGTCTCGATGGCCGACTGGGCCGCGCTCATCCTGCGCGTCGGCGAGGAGGAGGGCTACTGGCCGAAGGGCTCCCGCGAGATCGTGCAGACGGAGGCCCGCTTCCGGCCGGGCGCGAGCGACGTGATGGCGCTGCGCGTCGGCTACGAGAAGCTCCACCGCGAGACCGGGTGGGAGCCGAAGGTGTCGTGGGAGGAGGGCGTCTCGCAGACGATCGCGTGGTACGCGGCGAACCGGCACAAGTGGATCGGCCGCGTCGACTGGCTCGGCGGGACGCACCCGACGGTGAAGACGCACGGCGAGACGCAGCCGGCATGAGGACACTGGTCACCGGCGGTGCGGGGTTCCTCGGCTCGCACCTCGTCGAGCGGATGCGGGCCGACGGGATCGACCCGTTCGTCGCCCGCCGCGCCGACTACGACCTCACCCGCTGGGACGACGCCGAGCGCCTGTTCGCGGACGCGCGGCCCGAGCTCGTGATCCACCTCGCCGCCGAGGTCGGCGGGATCGGCGCGAACCGGGACAACCCCGGGCGGTACTGGTACGCGAACCTGATGATGGGCGCCCACGTGCTCGAGCTCGCGCGCGTCCACGGCACGCGCAAGGTCGTGACCCTGGGGACGATCTGCGAGTACCCGAAGTTCACGCCCGTCCCGTTCCGCGAGGACGACCTCTGGAACGGCTATCCGGAGGAGACGAACGCGCCCTACGGGATCGCGAAGAAGTCGATCCTCGTCGGCGCGCAGACCTATCGGCAGCAGTACGGGCTGCACGCGATCCACCTGCTCCCGGTCAACCTCTACGGCCCGCGCGACAATTTCGATCTCGAGACCTCGCACGTGATCCCGGCGCTGATCCGGAAGATGCTCGAGGCACAGGAGCGCGGCGAGGGCGAGATCGTGCTCTGGGGCGACGGCTCGCCGACGCGCGAGTTCCTCTACGTCGAGGACGCCGCGGAGGGCATCTGGCTCGCCTCGCAGCGCTACGACGAGCCCGAGCCGGTGAACCTCGGCGCCGGGCAGGAGATCTCGATCCGCGACCTTGCCGAGCTCGTCGCGGAGCTCACCGGCTACGAAGGCGAGATCGTCTGGGACACCTCGAAGCCGAACGGCCAGCCGCGCCGGAGCCTCGACGTGTCACGGGCGGAGCGGCTCTTCGGGTTCCGCGCGAGGACGCCGTTCCGCGAGGGGCTCGAGCGGACGATCGCCTGGTACCGGGCGCACGCGCCGCTGCATGCGGGCCTCTAGCTCCGGCGAGGCCGCACCGCCGCAGGAGGCGGCCCGCCTCCGCCTCCCGACGATCCCGGTCCCCGCCGTGCTCCGGGGGCGCGAGACGGCGGC
>DATHTC010000380.1:0-2707 GCA_035463735.1 Gaiellaceae bacterium
GGCGCGGCGGTCGCGAAGCACGGGAACCGCGCCGTCTCCTCGCTCTCCGGCTCGGCCGACGTGCTCGAGGAGCTCGGCTTCGAGCTCGACCTGCCGCCGGAGCGGATCGCCGAGTCGATCGACACGCTCGGGTTCGGCTTCATGTTCGCGCCCACGCACCACCCGGCGATGCGGCACGCGGCACCCGTGCGGCGCGAGCTCGCGACGCGGACGGTGTTCAACGTGCTGGGCCCGCTCACGAACCCGGCCGGAGCCCGAGCGCAGGTGCTCGGCGTCTACGCGCCGGAGCTCGTGCGGACGATCGCCGGGGTGCTGCTCCGACTCGACGTGCGCCGCGCGTTCGTCGTCCACGGCGCGCACGGGATCGACGAGCTGTCCCCGGCGGGCCCGAACCTCGTCGCGGAGGTCGTCGACGGGGAGGTGCGGGAGCGCGAGCTCGACCCGCTCGACCTGGGCGTCCCCCGCTGCGCGCCGGAGGAGCTGCGCGGTGGGACGCCGGCCGACAACGCCGCCGCGATCCGCGAGGTCTTCGCCGGCCGTGACGGCGGCGCGCGCGACGCGATCCTGCTCAACGCGGCCGGCGCGATCGCGGCGGCCGGCCACGCCGACGACCTCGCCGCGGCGCTGCCGCTCGCGCGCGAGGCGGTCGACTCCGGTGCGGCCGCCGCCCGCCTCGAGGAGCTCGCCGCCTACTCGCGCGCCTGATGGGGCGGTTCCGCGACGCGCTCGCCGCGCCCGGCCTCGGGGGCATCGCCGAGGTCAAGCGGCGCTCGCCGTCCGCCGGCGACCTGCGTCCCCACGCCGAGCCGGCCGCGCTCGCGCCGGCGTACGCGCGCGCGGGCGCCGCGGCCGTGTCGGTGCTCGTGGACGAGCGCTTCGGCGGCAGCTGGGACGATCTCCGCGCGGCCCGCGCCTCGTCGGACGTGGCGCTGCTGGCGAAGGGCTTCTTCTCGACGGCGGAGGACCTGCGGACGGCGAAGGAGGCGGGAGCGGACGCGGCGTTGCTGCTGGTCCGTGACCTCGACGAGAGCCGTTTGACGGAGTTGCTCCGCGCAGCGGAGGAACTCGGCCTGGACGCGCTCGTAGAGGCGCACGACGCCGCGGAGCTCGACCGCGCGCTCGCGCTCGGGGCGCCCGTGGTCGGGATCAACGCGCGCGACCTGGCGACGTTCCGCATCGACCGGCGCGAGCAACTGCGCCTCATCGCGCGGGCGAGGCGAGCAAGTGGCTCAGAGCCACAAAGTCCCGTCCTCGTCGCGGAGAGCGGAATCGAGTCGCGCGCGCAGGGGGCGGCGGCCGAGCTCGCAGGCGCCGACGCGATCCTCGTCGGCACGGCGCTGATGCAGGCGCCCGATCCCGCAGCGCGGCTCGCGGAGCTGCTGTCGCGGCCGCTCGTGAAGGTGTGCGGGCTGACGCGGCAGGAGGACGTGGACGCGGCGGTCGACGCGGGCGCGGACCTCGCCGGCTTCGTCCTCGCACGAGAGACGCCGCGTCGTGCCCCGGGCGTGCTCGACGTCCCCGGGACCGTACTGTCGGTGGCGGTGTACGTCGGCCAGGCGGGGGACGACGGCGCCGACCTCGTCCAGCTCCACGCGCGCGAGCGCGGGCACCGGTCGCGCGAGGCGACACTGCGGCGCGACGGCGAGGAGGTCGCGCGCGTGCTGGACCTCCCCTGGGAGGGCGAGGACCCCGACCATCACGAGCGGGCGGCCGCCGCCGAGGGGCGGGTCGTGCTCGCCGGACGGCTCGGCCCCGACAACGTCGCCGCGGCGGTCGCGAAGGTGCGGCCGTGGGCGGTGGACGCCTCCTCCCGCCTCGAGATCTCGCCAGGCGTGAAGGACCACGCCCGCGTTCGCGCCTTCGTGGCGGCCGCCCGGTGCTAGAGCTCGGCGAGTACGGCGGACGGTACGTCCCGGAGACGCTCGTCCCCGCGCTCGACGAGCTCGACGCCGGCTGGCGGGAGGCGCAGGCCGATCCCGCCTTCGCCGCCGAGCTGCACGCGCTCCTGACCGCCTACGTCGGCCGACCCACGCCGCTGTACGCGGCCGAGCGGTTGCGCCCCGGGCTGCTGCTGAAGCGGGAGGACCTGGCGCACACCGGCGCGCACAAGATCAACAACGCGGTCGGGCAGGCGCTCCTGGCCCGGCGCCTCGGCAAGCGGCGCGTGGTGGCGGAGACCGGAGCCGGCCAGCACGGCGTCGCGACGGCCACCGTTTGCGCACGCTTCGGGCTCGAGTGCGCCGTCTACATGGGCGTCGAGGACATGCGCCGGCAGCGCCCGAACGTCGAGCGGATGCGGCTGCTCGGCGCCGAGGTCGTCCCCGTCGAGCTCGGGACGCAGACGCTCAAGGAGGCGACGAGCGAGGCGATCCGCGACTGGATCACGAACGTCGAGACGACCTACTACCTGATCGGGTCGTGCGTCGGGCCGGCGCCCTACCCCGAGCTCGTGGGCGAGCTGCAGGCCGTGATCGGCCGCGAGGCGCGGGAGCAGGCGCTCGCGCGGGCGGGTCGGCTCCCCGCCGCGGTCGTCGCGTGCGTCGGCGGCGGCTCGAACGCGATCGGCCTCTTCGCCGGCTTCCTCGACGACCCGGACGTGCGGCTGATCGGCGTCGAGGCAGCCGGTGCTGCGAGCCTCGGAACGGGCCGCGCAGGCGTTCTCCACGGCTCGCGCTCCTCGATCCTCGCCGACGAAGACGGCCAGATC
>DATHTC010000381.1:0-1828 GCA_035463735.1 Gaiellaceae bacterium
GCAGCTTCCTCCTCTCGGTGAGCCACGAGCTGAAGACACCGCTGACGGCGATCAGGGGCTACGCGGAGGGGCTCGCGGAGGGCGCCGTTCCCGTCGACGAGGCGGCGGACACCGTCGCGCGCGAGGCGTCCCGGCTCGAGCGCCTCGTGGGCGACCTGCTCGACCTCGCGCGCATGAACCGGAGCGAGTTCAGCGTCCGGCGGGAGCCGGTCGACCTGGCGGTCGCGGCGCGGGAGGTCGTGCGGCGGTACGAGCCGCAGGCGCGCTCGTTCGGCGTCGAGCTCGAGGCCGTCGCGGACGGCACCGCCCCCGCCCTCGGCGACGGCGACCGCGTGCTCCAGGTCGCGTCGAACCTCGTCGAGAACGCCCTGCGCCTGACGCCCCGCGGCGGCTCGGTCCGCGTCGTCGCCGAGCGGGGCGTGCTCGCCGTCGAGGACACGGGGCCCGGCCTGCGCCCCGAGGAGCTGCCGCGCGCGTTCGAGCGCTTCTACCTCCACGAGCGCTACGGCCGCGAGCGCCCGGTCGGCACCGGCCTCGGCCTCGCAATCGTGAAGCAGCTCGCGGAGGGGATGGGCGGAACCGTGGCCGCGGAGAGCAAGCCGGGGCGCCTGACGCGGTTCGAGCTCCGGCTGCCCGCGCCGGCGGGGCTTCCCACCCGGGAGCCGCTCGTCTCGGCGTGAGCCGCTCGCGTTTTACGGCCCCTTTACGCGCGGCGAACCTGCGGCTGACGGAGCACGACGAGGATCCGGCCGTCCACCACCAGGAGGCCAGGAGAACGATGAAGCGCAAGGCACTCGCACTCGTCGCCGTCTCGGGGCTCGCGCTCGCCGCGGTCGCCGTCGCGACGGCGCACGGGTTCGTCCGCATCGACGGGACGCCACGGGCCGACGTGATCAACGGGACGCCCGCTGCGGACCGCATCCTCGCCCGCGGCGGCAACGACGTCGTGAACGCCGGCGACGGCCGCGACCGCGTGTGGGCCGGGCCCGGCGACGACGTCGTCGACGGCGGCGACGGCAACGACGTCCTGCGCGGCCGGCAGGGCAACGACACGCTGAACGGCGGCGACGGCAACGACCGCATCTGGCCGGGCCGCGGCGCCGACACGCAGAACGGCGGCTCCGGCAACGACGTCCTCCACGCGCTCGCGAACGACGACCAGGTCGACCGGATCGACTGCGGCCCGGGGAACGACGTCGTCTGGCTGAACGCGAACGAGCAGGACGTGCACGTCAACTGCGAGACGGTGCGGACGAAGGCGGTGGCGGGCTCGGGCGGCGACGACTGAGCCGACCACGAGGCGCGACGGCGCCCGTGGCCTCGATCGGCGGCCCGATCCGGAGACCGGGTGCCGACCGCGGTCACGGGCGCCGCGCCGGAAGGAGAGGAAGCCCGACCAGCATCGCTCACGGCGGGCGGCGCGGGAATCGTGGCGGCACCCCTCCCGGGGTGCGGGAGACCGTACTCTTCGCCACGTGCGCCGTCTCGCGCTCGCGGCCGCGACGCTCGTCGCCGCAGCTGCGGCGGCACCCGCGGAGGGCGCGGTGCTGCGCGGGACGGAGGCCGCGGACCGACTGCTCGGCACACCGGGCGCCGACGCCGCCTACGGCCGGGCCGGACGCGACCTGCTCGACGGCCGCCGCGGCGCCGACTTCCTGCACGGGGGCGGCGACCCCGACCTGTTCCTCGGCGGCGACGGCGACGACCGCGTGATGGCCGCGCTCGACGGTGGCCGCGACACCGTCCGCTGCGGCGCCGGCCGCGACCTCGTCGCGGCCGAGCTCGCCGACGCGGTCGCCGCAGACTGCGAGCTCGTCGTCCGCCAGCT
>DATHTC010000382.1:0-1653 GCA_035463735.1 Gaiellaceae bacterium
CAGCAGCCGCGCGTCGGAGTAGTCGACGCGGAACACGAGGCGGTCGAGCGGCTCCTGGAGCGCCCAGACGGTCGCCGCGGCCGCGCCCGCGGCCGCCGCACGCACCCGCGGCGTCACGCGCCGAGCTTCCGCAGCTCGCGCACGGCGCGGCGGAGGTCGCCGTTCACGTACGCCGCGCCGAGCGCCTTCCTCCACTCGCCCGCGAACCCTGCCCCGCCGACGACGAGCTTCATCCCGCGCGGGAGCGGTGCGTGCTCGAGCTCGGCGGCGAGCTCGCCGACCCGCTCGGCCGTGGAGGCGCTGACCGCGACGATCCGCGCGCCGACGACCTGCGCGAAGTCGACGGTGTCGCGGAGCGGCGTGTCGGCGCCGAGGTAGGCGACCTGCCAGCCGTCGGCGCGGAGGAGCACGGCGAGCATCAGCAGCCCGAGCTCGTGCCGCTCGCCCGGTGCGCAGGCCAGCACGGCGACGCCGCGCACGCCGCCGCGCGCGTCCGCGAGCAGGCGCTCGAGGCGCGCCCGGACCGCCGCCGTGACGAGGTGCTCCTGCGCGACGGACAGCCGCTGCGACGCCCAGCCCTCGCCGACCTCCTGCAGCACGGGGTGGACGACGTCGGTGAGCGCCTCCTCGAGCGTGCCGAGCGAGAACGCCTGGTCGAGCAGCCGTCCGATCGCCTGGGTGTCGACCGCCGCGACCGCGTCGAGGAGCGACGTCCGCAGCTCCTCCGCGCTGCGCGCGGGGGCAGCCTCGCCGAGCAGGGCCGCAGCCTCGCCGATCCGCCACCCTTCCTCGAGCCGCGCCTGCAGCCACTCCACGCGGGCGACGTCCGCCTCGTCGTAGCGCCGCTGGCCGCCGGCCGTCCGGCTCGGGTGCAGCACGCCGTAGCGCTGCTCCCACTTCCGCAGCGTGTCCGGCGCGACGCCCGTCCTGCGCGCCAGCGCCGCGATGTTCAGTCCCCGGGTGGTCGCCTCGGTCGCCATGCTCGACAGAAGCATGACAGAAGGAGGGTCGGCGGTCGAGCGCGCGCACTACGCTGGACGCGTGCCCGAGGGCGACTCCCTCCACCGTGCCGCCCGCCGGCTCCAGCCGCTCGTCGGCGAGGTCGTCGAGATCGAGACGCCGCACCCGCGCGCGCAGCTGACCGGGATCGCGGAGCGGCTGGGCCCCCGGCGGCGGCTCGAGGGGGTCGAGGCCGTCGGGAAGAACCTGCTGTTGCGCTTCGAGGGCGGGCTCGTCCTCCACAGCCACCTGCGGATGACCGGGCGGTGGCTCGTGCGGGAGCGCGGCCGGCCCGTCCTCGGCCGCCCGTGGCTCGTCCTGCGCGGCGAGCGGCTGGAGGCGCTGCAGCTGAACGGGCCGGTGCTGCGCCTCGACGGCGGCGCCACGCGGGCGGTCGGGCCGGACGTCCTGGCGGCGGTGCCGGACGTCGACGCGATGCTGGCGCGGCTGCGGGCGGCGGAGCCGTCGACCTTCCTCGGCGAGGCGCTCCAGCGGCAGCGGCTCGTCGCCGGGATCGGGAACATGTGGATGGCGGAGGCGCTGTGGGAGGCCCGGCTGTCGCCGTGGCTGCGCCTCGGCGACGCGAGCGACGCGCAGCTGCGGGCGGCGCTCGGGGCGGCCGCGCGGCTGATGCGGGCGGCGCTCGACGGGCGC
>DATHTC010000383.1:0-4599 GCA_035463735.1 Gaiellaceae bacterium
ACGGCCGGGTGCGAGGTCGGCGTCGCCGCCTCGAACGCCGGGATCGAGGTGCTCGCGACCGAGCTCCACGGGGACGCCTCGCTGCCGCGCGACGAGGTGCTGGCGCGGCTCGTCGAGCCGCTGGCCGGCGACGTCCGCGTCTACGACCCCGTGGACTGGAAGGCGCCGTACGCGAGCGGCTCCGCGAAGGTGGACGCGTACGTGATCTGCCCCTGCTCCATGGGGACGCTGGCGTCCGTCGCCGCCGGCGCGATGGCGAACCTCATCCACCGGGCGGCCTCCGTGGCGCTGAAGGAGGAGCGCAAGCTCGTGCTCGTCCCGCGCGAGACGCCGCTGTCGGCGATCCACCTCGAGAACATGCTGCGGCTGCGGCGCGCCGGCGCGACCATCGTCTTCGCGGCGCCCGGCTTCTACCACGCGCCGGAGTCGATCGACGACCTGGTCGACTTCCTGGTCGCGCGGATCCTCGACCAGGTCGGCGTCCCGAACGTGCTCGCGCGCCGCTGGGGGCAGGGGTGACCGTCGACACCGGCTCGCTCGCACCCGACGCGGTGCAGCGGATGTTCGACCGGATCGCGCCGGTCTACGACGCGATGAACCGGGTGATGACGGCGGGTCTCGACCGACGCTGGCGGCGCGAGACGGTGCGCGCCGCCGTCCGGCCCGGCGACCGGGTGCTCGACGCCGCCTGCGGCACCGGCGACCTCGCGATCGAGGGCGCCCGCGCAGGCGGTCGCGTCACCGGGCTCGACTTCTCCGAGGCGATGCTCGAGCGCGCCCGCAGGAAGGCGCCGGAGCTCGAGTGGGTGCGCGGCGACCTGCTCGCGCTGCCGTTCCCCGACGGGTCGTTCGACGCCGCGACGGTCGGCTTCGGGATCCGCAACGTCGCCGACCTCGAGGCCGGCCTCCGCGAGCTCCGCCGCGTCGTCCGCCCCGGAGGTCGCCTCGGCGTGCTCGAGATCACGCGCCCGCGCGGGCTGCTGCGGCACTTCTACTCCGTCTGGTTCGACCGCGTCGTCCCCGTGCTCGGCAAGGTGCTCCCGGGCGGCGAGGCCTACACGTACCTGCCGGCCAGCGTACGACGCTTCCCGGGACCGGAGGACCTCGCCGAGGCGTTGCGCCGGTCCGGCTTCGACCGCGTCCACGTCCGTCTCTTCGCCGGCGGCATCGTCGCCCTCCACCTCGCAGAATGACGTCGCTCGCCGTCCTGAAGGAGGCTCCCGGGCTCGCGACGTTCCTCGACGAGGTCGAGGCACGGCTCGATCTCCTCGTCGGCCGGGGCGACGGCGTCGTGGCGGTGATCGGCCGCGACGCGCTCGCGTCGGGCGGGAAGCGGCTTCGCCCGGCACTGTGCTTCCTGGCCACCCCGCCCGGGTCGGAGACGTCGCTCGCCGCGGCCGTCGCCGTCGAGCTCGTGCACATGGCGACGCTCGTCCACGACGACGTCCTCGACGAGGCGGAGCTGCGGCGGGGACGCGCGTCCGCCTGGGCCGCGCACGGGAGCCGAGCCGCGGGGGCGGGCGGGGATTTCCTGTTCGCGCGCGCGTTCGCCGAGCTCGCCGCTGCCGGCGACCCCGAGTGCGTGCGGATCCTCGCCGACGGCTCGGTCGCCCTCGCGCGCGGCGAGGCGATGCAGCGGCGGCAACTCCGGCGCCCCGACACGCCCGTGGAGGCGTACCTCGGCCGCTGTGCGCTGAAGACCGGGAAGCTGTTCGAGGCGGCGTGCCTGCTCGGCTCGCGCGATGAGCGGCTCGGCGCGTTCGGCCTCGCGCTCGGGATCGCGTTCCAGATCGCGGACGACATCCTCGACTGCTCGGGGCTCACCACCGAGACCGGGAAGATCCCGGGCACCGACCTCCGGGACGGGATCCCGACGCTGCCGCTCATCCTCGCCGCGCGCGAGGACGAGATCGTGCGGGCGGCGCTCGCCGGCGGGCCGCTCGACGGCGCACTGCTGCGGGTGGGGGCCACGGGCGCCCTGGAGCGCTCGCGGGAGGTGGCGCTCGACTACGCGCGCCGGGCGAGGGAGCTCCTGGACGGTGCGCCGCGGGCGGACGAGCTCGAGGCGCTGACCCACCTCGTCGTCGACCGGGAGGCGTGAGGTGGGCGCGGTCAGGCTCGGGCGGATCTCGTACGTGAACATGGCGCCGGTCTTCTTCCGGCTCGCCGCCGACGTCGACGAGGTGCAGGGCGTCCCCACCGAGCTCAACCGGCGACTGCTGGACGGCGAGATCGACGTCGCGCCGATCTCCTCGATCGAGTACGCGCGCTACGCCGACCGACTGCGGCTGCTGCCGCGCCTGTGCGTCTCCTCCGAGGGCGCCGTCGATTCGATCCAGCTCGTCACGCGGCTGCCGCTGCAGCGGGTGCGAACGGTCGCGGTCACGCCCGAGTCGGCGACCTCCGTCGTGCTGACGAAGGTGCTGCTGCCCGGGGCCGAGCACGTGCCGCTCGGCGAGGAGGCCGACGCGACGCTGCTGATCGGGGACGCGGCGCTCAAGTCCGCGTTCGAGGACCCCACGCCGCACTGGGACCTCGGTCGGCTGTGGCTCGAGCGCACCGGCCTGCCGATGGTCTTCGCGGTGTGGGCCGCGCCCGAGCCCGTCGCGGCCGGGCTCGCCGAGCTCGAGGCTGCGCTCGTCGAGTCGGTCCGGCATGCGCGCGCCGAGCCCGAGGCGCTCGCCTACGAGGCGAGCGCCCGCTACGGCTACCCCGCCGGCTTCCTCGCCCGCTACTTCGAGAAGCTGCGCTACTCGTTCGGGCCGCGCGAGCGCGCCGGGCTGTACACGTTCCTCGAGATGGCCCGCGACGTCGGAGAGCTCGAGCACGTGCCGGAGTTCCGCTTCGTCGCCGGCGTCGGCGCGACGGTAGAGGCTCCCTAGAGGGCCTTCCAGAAGTAGGTCGTGTCGCAGGACCGCCCGTCCGGGTACAGCGCGAAGTTCGGGACTACGCCGACGGTCGTCCAGCCCATCCGGTCGTAGAGGCGCGCGGCGTCGCCGCCGGTGACGGCGTCCAGGACGAGCAGCGTCTTCCCCTCCACGCGCGCCTCCGCCTCCGCGCGCTCCATCAGCCGTCGCGCGACGCCGCGCCGACGTGCCGAGCGGTGGACGAGGAGCTTCGTGATCTCGCCGCGGTGGGGCTGGTTCGGCGGCAGCGCGAGGACGACCTGCACCGTGCCGACGAGGTCGCCGTCGGCGAACGCCGCGAGCAAGAGGCGGCGGCCGGCGTCGACCTCGGCGGCGAAGCCCTCGAAGGCGGCGCGGGCGTCCTCGTGCGAGAACGGCGCCATGTATCCGATCGAGGCGCCGCCGGCGACGCAGTCGACGAGGACCCGCGCGAGGGCGTCGAGCCGCTCGTGGAGCTCGGGTGAGACGAGACGGCGGATCTCGATCGGCTCGCTCACGTCGGGCTCAACTATCGCGGCGCGCGGCGGGGCCTCGCAGTGCCGTCGCGATGCCGTGTGGTGCGAGGCCTCAACGGCGGGCAACTCCTGTACCTCGCGATCTCCGGCTGCAGCCCGAACGACCTGTTCCGCGAGGCGCGGGCCGAGGGGATCGCGCTCGACCGGGTCCGCGTGCGCGTGTGTGGGGCGACTTCGGCGGCGACGCGCCCGTGTCGACGGAGGTCGAAGGCGCGCGCGTCCGGCTCGGAGCGGTGCGCGTCCGCTCGTCGAGGTAGCGGCCGCCCGCGGCTACTCCGGCAGCCAGCCCTCGCGGTAGCGCGTCGGCTGCCGCGACGCGAAGCGCGCGTAGGCCTCTTCGGGATCCGCCGTCTCCTGCTCGACCCCGGCCCCGTGGCGGAGGGCCGCCTCGTCGACGGTGTAGCCGCCCCAGTCGGGGCCGGTCGAGCGCTCGCGTGCGCCCACGGCGACGACCACGCTCGGCCCGTCGCCGGCGCCGACGATGACGTGCTTCGTCCTGGGCGGGCAGTGCACGAAGTCCCACTGCCGGAGTGGGCGCTCCTTGCCCTCGACGATCAGCAGCGGCTCGCCTGCGACCACGAGGAAGTCCTCCTGGTCGGCCTCCCAGTGGTACATCGCCATCGGCTCGCCCGGCGCAAGCACGCTGACGTTGATCCCGAGCTGCGCGAACTCGGGCTCGCCCTCGAAGAAGCAGAGCGCCGGTCGGCCCGGCCCGTGGTGCCATCGTGCGTCTCGCGCGTTGAGGACGAACCACCCCTCGCCCTCGGGGACGAGCCCGTGCTCGGTCGCCGCGAGCCGCGCCTCGGCAAGCATCCGCTGGAGCGTGCCGCAATTCTGCCGTCGCGGCAAACGCCACCCGCCTACGATGCCGCGATGCCCCACGACGACGCGTTCGCCGACGTCCTCGCCGCGAACGAGGCATACGCACGCGACTTCCGGCTCGCGGCCCTCCACGGGCGGGCGGCCAAGGGCCTCGCGCTGCTCACGTGCATGGACTCCCGGGTCGAGCCGCTGTCGATGCTCGGGCTGCTGCCCGGCGACGCGAAGATCTTCCGCAACGCCGGTGCGCGCGTGACGGAGGACGTCCTCCGCACGCTCGTCCTCGCCACGTCCCTGCTCGGCGTCGACCGCGTGATGGTCGTCGCCCACACCGATTGCCGGATGGCGGGAGGGAGCGA
>DATHTC010000384.1:0-2242 GCA_035463735.1 Gaiellaceae bacterium
CCCCCCCCACGGCGGTTCCCGCCTCGCCCCGTCCGCTACTTCTCGATCTCAGCCGCCTCGAGCTCCTCGAGCTCGATCGCGACGCCGAGGGCGCGGACGATGTTCCCGGCGGCCGCGGCGACGCGGGCCGTGCCCACGATCGGCGCGACGGCGGTGAGGACGCCGGTGACGTCCTCGGCGTCGAGCCCGATGTCGCCGGCGGCACCGATGTTCAGCAGGTACGACGCCGGCGGCGCGTCGACCGCGACGAGCGCGGCGATCCGCACCAGCATCAGCGTCTCGTCGTCGAGCGTCGTCGCCTCGATCGACTCCGCGGTCATCTTGCGGAGCAGGTCGAGGATCGGAGTCTCGGCCGTCTGCCCTGCCATACGCTCCTCCTTCCTTCGGTACCCCTACGGAGGACGCTAGGAGCAGACGGACGGAAGGGCATCGGTAGCTTCCCCGGGCCGCGGGGCGCCCCGGTGCCCGCGCGGGCGCGCGGGCACCGGGAGGGAGGGGCTAGCGGGGGATCAGCACGCGGTCGACGACGTGGATGACGCCGTTCGACGCGGCGACGTCGACGGCCGTCACGCGCGCACCGCCGACCGTCACCTTGCCGGCGCGAACGCGGATCGGGAGCGACTTCCCGTTGAGGGTCTTCGCCGAGCGGAGCTTGACGACCTGCTTCGAGGTGACCTTGCCCTTGACGACGTGGTAGAGCAGAACGGACCGGAGCTTCGCCCGATCCTTGCCGAGCGCGGCGAGCGTGGCCTTCGGGACCTTCGCGAACGCGGCGTCGGTCGGAGCGAACACCGTGTACGGGCCCTTGGCCTGCAGCGCCCCGACGAGGCCGGCCCTGCGCAGCAGCGACGTGAGCGTCTTGAACGACCCCGCGCCGGCCGCCGTCTGCACGATCGTCTTCGGCTTCGCCGCCGGCGCCGCCTGCGGGATCAGGACGCTGTCGATCACGTGGATGATCCCGTTCGAGGCCATCACGTCGGTCGCGATCACGTTCGCGCCGTCCACCTTCACGGAGCTGCCGGAGACCCGAATCGTGACGCTTGCGCCGTTGAGGGTCTTCGCGCTGCTGAGCTTTACGACCTCGGCAGCCGGCACGGCACCGGACACGACGTGGTAGAGGAGGACGGCCCGCAGCTTCGCGGGATCGGCCGCCAGCGCGTCGAGGGTCGCCTTCGGCACCTTCGCGAAGGCGGCGTCCGTCGGCGCGAAGACGGTGAAGGGGCCGCCGTTCGCGACGGTGTCGGCGAGGCCGGCCTGCTGGAGCAGCGAGGCCAGGGTCGTGAACTGCCCGGCTGCGACAGCCGTCTCGACGATGTTCCCGTCGGCCGCCGGCCGTGCCGACGCCGTTGAGCCCACCGCGGCCACCGCGAGCGCGGCGACGGCGGCGAGGACGAGGAAGAAGCGGGTGGTTCTCATGTGTCTCTCCTGTTCGTGCGGCTGCGAGACGCAGCACGCGGTTCGAGTGCGTGGTCGACCCCGGGTCCGGGTCCAGACGCGGCGGCGGCCGGGGTCAGGCCGTCGGCGCCGTTGCGGCGGGCCGCGGACCGCAGCTGCTCCGCCTCCTCGGCCTTTCGCTGTGCCTCGTCGCGCCCGTCGAGGATCGCCCCGTACACGAGGAGCGAGAGCCCG
Organism: Gaiellaceae bacterium; assembly: GCA_035463735.1. GTDB lineage: Bacteria > Actinomycetota > Thermoleophilia > Gaiellales > Gaiellaceae > DATHTC01. The sequence continues at coordinate 1,630 of DATHTC010000384.1, forward strand.
GCGCCGACGATGAGCGTGACGAGCACCCCCATCGCGAACAGCCCGAGCGTGCTCATCGCCCGTGCCTCAGCACGAGCGTGCCGAGCGAGAGGATCGACGGCACCCAGAGGCCGACGAAGATGCCCTGCTCCTCGTTGCCCCCGAAGTAGAGCCAGACGGAGAGCACGAACGACACGAACGCGCCGAGCAGGAAGAGCGTGCGCGCGGTGCTCTCCCGGGCGCTCGCGAGTGCGTTGGCCTTCTCCATCCGAACCTCCTCGACATAACTTGGACAGAAGCTGGACGAGCGTAGCGCGCACCGCAGCTTCTGTCAAGCTTTTGTCTAATTCAATCGGCGGCCCCCGGCCAGCACGGGGAGCCCGTCGCCCACGCGGGGAGCAGCGTGAGCGCGCGGCTAGCCGTGGAGGGAACGCGGCTCGCCGGCACGCCGGCCGCTGCGACTGCCGCGGTACGCGGGCGCTCGGACGGCGTTCACGCGGCCGCGCGGGACGAGGCCGCCGCCACAGGCCCAGGGATCGAACGCCAGCGCGGCCGCCTCGGCGTCCGGCAGCCGCCGCCCCACGTCGACCGCGGCGACCCGGCGCCAGCGCCCGCCGAGCGACGCGACCGCGAG
>DATHTC010000385.1:0-1652 GCA_035463735.1 Gaiellaceae bacterium
CCACGGGGTGCGCTCGAGATCGACACCGAGGGCCCGCCGCTCGGCGCCCAGATCCCGCAGGTCCGTGGGGTGGACCTGGGCGGCGCCACCGCCGTCCTCGGCGGGCCGGGATCGATGCGCATGATCCTGTTCGCGTCGCCGGATTGCACGCTGTGCGGTGACGTCCTGTACGCGCTCCCGTCGCTGTCGCGGGCCGACGTCGACGGCTTGGTCGTCGGCGACACGCCGCCGGACCGGATGCGCGACTGGCGCGCGCTCGGCATCCCGGTGATCTCCTCACCCGACGCCTTCACGGCCTACGGCGTCCCCGGCACGCCGTACGCCGTGGTCCTGGACGAGATCGGCCGCGTCCTGGCCAAGGGCACGCCGAACGATCCCGGGCAGCTCGAAGGACTGCTGCTCACCGCCCGCAAGCGATCCGGCGAGGTGATCCGGGTCCCGTGACGTCCGTCGTGCTCGAGCGGGCCGAGCGCGCGCTCGCCCGTCGCACCACGCGCCGCTCGTTCATCTCGAGGGTCGGCCGGGCGTTCGTGGCCATCGCGGGCGGCGGGCTGGTCGCGGCGACGCTCGCGCCCGAACGCGCCGAGGCCCACCACCTGTGCGGCCACCTCTATACCACCGGCTCGTGCCCGCATCCGTTCAAGCCGTATTCGCGCGTCGACAGGTGGGGCTACCCCGTGCACCCGGAGTACGGCTACCCCGTGGACGACGAGGGCAACATCTACCTGTCGCGCGAACAGTCCCGGCGCCGGATCTGCCAGGACGTCGTGCCCGAGGAATACCCGAGGACCGGCAGGCCGAAGTACGGCGGTGGGTGGAGCCGGTGCTGCGGCGGACGCATCCGCCACATCCAGGACTGCTGCTCGCGGTTGTCGATGCGGATCAACGGCGACGGCGCCGTGCGAGGTTACTGCCGCGGGAACCTCAAGGTGTTCTGCATCACGTACCAAGAGTACGACCTGCGGTGTTGACCGATCCCCTGATCACGGCGGTGGTGGTCGCATCGATCGTCGGCGGCCTGTCCGCGCTCTTCGGTCCCTGAGGGCTCTCGATGGTCGAGACCATCACTCCCATGGTCCATGGGGGCAGCCGAACGAGATGGGTGGGGGCCGTTGCGCTCCATACCGTCGCGGCGACCGTCGTCGCGGGCGCGTTCGGCGGCGCGCTGGGCGCCGTCGGTCGCGTCACCGGCGCGCCGTGGGGGGGCGCGTGGTGGCCCGTGCTCACGCTCGTCGCGGCCGCCGCGGCCTCGCACGAGCTCGTCGCGACGCCGTTCCCGATCCCGCAGCTGCGCCGGCAGGTGCCGAACTGGTGGCGGACGTTCTTCGGTCCGTACGTCGCCGCGGCTCTGTACGGCGGTGCGCTCGGAGTCGGCTTCCTCACGTTCGTGACGCGCGCCACCCTCGTCGTCGTTGCCAGCGCCGCCGTCGCGAGCGGGGAGCCGCTCCTGGGGGGCTTCGTGATGGCGCCCTTCGGGCTCGCGAGGGGGGTCGGTGCGGTCGCGGCCGGAGCGACCGATCCGCAGATCGTCGGACGGCTCGCGCGGGTCGGCTCCGCGCGGTGGGTGGCGGTCGTGAACGCGGTCGCGGTCGCCTTCGTCGCCGTCGCCGCCGTCGGGTCCCGTCCGGCGTTCGGCGTCGGAGACGCCGCTC
>DATHTC010000386.1:0-2346 GCA_035463735.1 Gaiellaceae bacterium
GAGCCGGTCGACGGCGACCTCGACCTCGCCGGTCGGCAGGCCCGTGTTCACGTTCTCCGGCGCGCGTCGCACGACCTCGCCCTCGGCGCGGAGGACGTACTCGTTGCGGACCTCGTGCGCGGCCGCGGCTGCCTCCGGCGCGCGCTCGGGGTTGGCGACGAGCTGGAGGACGCCCGTGTGGTCGCGCAGGTCCACGAACACGAGCCCGCCGTGGTCGCGGCGCGTGTCGGCCCAGCCGGCGACGACGACGCGGCGGCCGACGTGGTCGGCGCGCAGCTCGCCGCAGTGGAGGTCGCGCCAGCGCGTCATCGCGCGAGGAGCCTAGCGGCGAGCTCGTCGAGCCCGACCTCCTCGTCCTCGCGGTCGCGGAAGCGGATGCGGGCGCCGTCGGCCCGGACGATCGCGGTCGCGCCCGCGCCGAGCCTCGCCGCCTGCGTGAGCTGGCCCTTGAGCGAGCGGCCGGCGTAGTCGGTGTCGCACGACAGCCCGGCGCGGCGGAGCTCGCCGAGCAGCGCGAGCATGGCGGTGCGGTCCGCTCCCGGCTCGGCGGCGAGGAACACGTCGACGCCACCGTCGTCGGCCGACGGGCCGTCGCCGAGGGAGAGCAGCAGACGCTCGATCCCGGCGCCGAAGCCGATCCCAGGCGTCGACGGGCCGCCCAGCTCCTCCACGAGGCCGTCGTAGCGTCCGCCCCCCACGATCGCCGACTGCGCCCCGATCGCCTCGTCGACGAACTCGAAGGTCGTCCGCGTGTAGTAGTCGAGCCCGCGGACGAGCGTCGGCTCGAGCTCGTAGGCGACACCGAGGCGGTCGAGGTACCCGCGCACGCGGTCGAAGTGCCCGCGGCACGCGTCGCAGAGCGAGTCCCCGATCCTCGGCGCCCCCGCGAGCGCCGTCTGCACGCGCTCGTCCTTCACGTCGAAGACCCGCAGCGGGCTCGTCGCCCGCTTCGCGCGCGCCTCCTCGTCGAGGACGTCGTCGTGCTCGTCCAGCCAGGCCTCCAGCCGGTCGACGTACGCGGGCCGGCACGCCGTGTCGCCGATCGAGTTCAGCAGGAGCCGGTAGCGGGTGACGCCGAGGCGGCGCAGCAGCTCGTCGTAGAGCCAGATCAGCTCCGCGTCGACCGCGGGATCGTCGGAGCCGATCGCCTCGACGGAGAGCTGCCAGTGCTCGCGGTAGCGGCCACGCTGAGGCGCCGCGTACCGGTACATGGTCGCGACCGTGTAGAGCTTCACCGGTTGCGGGAGGCGGTGCATGCCGTGCTCGAGGTAGGCGCGGCAGATCGGCGCCGTCCCCTCCGGGCGGAGCGTGAGCGAGCGGCCGCCCCGATCGGTGAACGTGTACATCTCTTTCTGGACGACGTCCGAGCCCTCGCCCGACGTGCGCGCGAAGAGCTCGGTGTCCTCGAACCCGGGCGTCTGGATGCGCCGGTACCCGGACTGGCGGAGCAGCGTCTCGGCGGTGTCGAGCACGTGCCGCCACGCCGGCCAGTCGTCGGGCGTGACGTCGTGGGTTCCCCGCGGCGCCTCGAAGGCGCTCACGAGGCGCGGAGCTCTGCGAGGAACGGGTTGCGGGCGAGCTCGTCGGCGAGCGTCGTCGGCGGCCCGTGGCCCGGGTACACGACCGTCTCCGGCGGGAACCGGTCGGCGAGCGCGCGAATCGAGGCGAGGAGCGTCTCCCAGTCGCCGCCGGGGAGGTCGACGCGGCCGACCGAGCCTGCGAAGAGGACGTCGCCCGAGAACAACGCGCCCTCGGTCGCGTAGGCGAGATGGGCGGGCGAGTGGCCCGGCACCGGCAGCGTCTCGAAGTGGAGCCCGGCCACGTCGAGCGTCTCGTCGCCCTGGAGGCGGACGTCGGGGCTGTGCGGGCGCACGCGGACGCCGAGCGAGGCGTACACCTCGTCCGGGCGCTCGAGCACGAACGCCTCGCCGGCCGGCGCGTAGACGGGCGCACCGCTCGCCTCCGCGAGGTCGGCGACCGCGCCGATGTGGTCGAAGTGCGTGTGCGTGACGAGGATCGCGACGCACCTCGCGCCGGCCCGGGCGAGCTGCAGGCGCAGCTCGGCCGCGTCCGCGCCGGGGTCGACCACGACCGCCTCCTCGGCGCCGCGCCCGGCGCGAACGACGTAGCAGTTCGTCCCGATCGGGCCGAGCTCGTGACGGTCGACGGCGAGGGGCATGGGGCGCGGCGAGTGTATCGCCGCCCCTCGGGACGCCCTCTTGTAGCATCGCCGCCCGTGCAGCACTGGGATCTCACGGTGATTCCGGCGCCGGCCGGGACACGCGACCCGTCGGTGCTGGAGACGGCCGACGGGGCCCGCGCCGTGCTCGTTCGCCTCGACGTGGG
>DATHTC010000387.1:0-11124 GCA_035463735.1 Gaiellaceae bacterium
CGATCCCCTCGAGGCCCGCGCCGGCTCGATGGAGCTCGACGGACGCCACGGGCGCTCCCTCCTCGAGCGCGAGCCACCAACCGAGGCCCTCGTCTCGCGCGGCGAGTGCGTCCGCGAGCTCGCGCTCCGGCTCCGGGTAGAGGGTGCGGAACGGCTCGAGGTCGCCCTCCTCCACCGGCCGCAGGAGGAGACGCTCGGTCCTCAGGCCTACCGCCGGCCCGTGCCGGAGTGGCCGTTCGTCAGCGACAGGAACGGGAGGTAGCTCGTCACCCGCACCGCGCCGGGGGACGGCAGCTCGTCCTTCGTGCACACGATCGTCTTGAGGAGCTCCGTCTGGCGGCCGATCGACCACGCCTCGAACGCCGCGCGACGGGCGAACGCACGCAGCGCGGAGGCGATCGCGGGGCGCGCCTGCGCCAGCGGCACCGACCCCAGCGGCTGCGCCTCGCCGCGGACGACGACCGTGTACGTCCCGTCGAGCGCACGCAGCCGCGAACGGCCCTCGCGCAGCGCGAACAGCGCGTCCGGAGCGACCGCCGCAAGCGCCAGCCCACGGGTGCGGCCGCCGAGCCACCACGGCGCGGGCTTCGCCTCCACCTCGCGCGTCAGCAGCTCCGGGTACGACTCGTAGAAGGTGGAGACCTCGCGCGACGACGGCGACCGCGCGCGCATCCGCGACTCGAGCGCGAGGCGGCGCAGCTCGTCGGCCAGCCCGGCGCGCGCGATCGCGACGCTGGCGTTCGCCCGCGCGAGCGCGGCGCGGTAGGCGGCCGCGCTGCCGGAGAAGTGCGCGGCGATCACTGCCCGCTCGGCGGCCAGCACGCGGGCGTAGGGGACGACGGCGTTCCGGGACTCGGCCGTCCGCGCGAGCAGCACGGTGAGCGCGACGCTGCGGTCGCCGGTCACCCCCTGGAGCGCGCCGAGCGCCCCGGCGTCGATGCCGCCGCCGCCGACGAAGCCGCACTTGCGTGAACCGGGAAGTCTGATCTGGCCCTCCGTGCGCGATGCGTCGAAGCCCGGGCCCGCGGCGGCGAGGCCGTCGCACAGCGCCGGGTTCCGCGTCCACAGGTAGACGCACATCGCGTTGGGCTTGTCCTCGTCGTCGGCGTTGCGGTTGTAGGTGGCCCACCCCCACGACCACACCGAGGCGATGCGGTACTCCGCGACGATCTGCCTCGCCGCGAGCCCTTGCCACTTGACCACCTCGTACCAGGCGGCGTCCGGTTGGAGGCCCTCGCGTCCCCCGGTGCCGCGTCCGGTCTGGAAGCCGAGCACGACGCCGAGCCGCGACGTCGGGATCCCGATCGCGAGGAACCGCGACAGGCGGTCGCGCATCGCGACCCGGAGCCGGCGGCTCGCGACCACGGGGCCCTGCTTGTAGAGGGACGGCGCGCCGAAGTAGACCTCCGGCACGAGGTCGGCGACCTTCGCGACCTCGCGCCACCAGTCGGCTGCCTGCTCGCTGCCCGTGTACGGGGTCGTGGAGATCAGCAGGAACGGTCGGGCGCCGCGCGCCGCGAGACGGCGGACGAAGGCGAGGACGTTCTCCCGGTAGCGCTGGTTGCTCGCCGTCCACGGCGTCTCGAGGTGCGCACCGAAGAGCTCGTTGAGGGCGATGATCGGCTTCTCGCAGCCGCTCTGCCGGGAGGCGAAGTCGAGGAGGCCGTTGGCCCGCGCCTCGATCGTCCCCGGGTCGGCGGGCGACGACGGCTGCCCCACGCGGCGGTTGAGGTACATGTCCCAGTAGACCGTCTTCGCGCCCGCCGCGCGCAGGCGCGCCGGGTACTCGCCGGTGGACGGGCCGGCGATCACGCCCGGCCGCGCGAGCTGCCGCTCGACGTCGAGGGACGCGTGGTCGATCCACCACGTCCCGGAGGAGGGAAGGCCGCACTGGCCGATCGCTTGCGCCGGGCCCGGCAGGGCCAGCGCGATCGCGCAGGCGGCGAAGACGAGCAGCGACCTGCTCATGCGAGCCCCCACAGGTAGCAGAGACGGGAGACGGGGCCGGAGGTTTGGCCTCCGGCCCCGGTCTTACCGCGTGCTTACGACTCGTCCGCCGGCGAGTCGACCTCGGGGGTCTCCGTCGCCTCCGGGAACTCGCGTGACGTCGGGTTCCCGTCGCCGTCTCCCGGCTCGCCGCCGAACGTGAGGTCGAGCCCTGCGAGATCGACCGAGCCGCCGTCGCTGCCGATCTCCTGCAGCGCCGCCAGGAGCTCGGCCTCGGTCTCGGGCCGCGCGGCGATCGCCGCCGGCAGCCCCTCGGGCTCGATCTCGATCGTCCGGTACCGCTTCAGGCCGGTCGCCGCCGGGATCAGCTTCCCGATGATCACGTTCTCCTTCAGGCCGAGCAGGTGGTCGACCTTGCCCTCGATCGCCGCGTCCGTCAGCACCTTCGTCGTCTCCTGGAAGGACGCGGCGGAGAGGAACGACTCCGTCGCGAGCGACGCCTTGGTGATTCCGAGGATGAGCGGCTCGAACGTGGCCGCGTCGCCCTTGGCGCCGGCCGCCTTGCCGTTCTCCCGCTCCAGCGCGACCTTGTCCACGAGCTGGCCCGGGAGGAAGTCGGTCGACCCGGGATTCTCGATCCGCACCTTCTTCAGCATCTGCCGGACGATCAGCTCGACGTGCTTGTCGTGGATGTCGACTCCCTGCGACTTGTAGACCTTCTGCACCTCGCCGACGAGGTACAGCTCGGTCGGGGTGGAGCCCTTGCCCGCTGCGGCGTGGAGCTCGAGCAGCTCAGCCGGGTTCAGCGAGCCCTCGTGGAGCGCGTCGCCGGACTCGATCACCTGCCCCTTGGTGACGAGCAGGCGGGTGCGCCGGGGAAGCTGGTACTCCTTCTCCGGCAGCGGCTCGCCGTTCTCGTCCACGCCCTCGGGGAAGACTGTCACCTTCGGGCCGCGCTCGGTGTCCTCGACGTCGACCCGTCCGCCGACCTCCGCCAGGCGGGCGGCGCCCTTGGGGTTCCGCGCCTCGAAGATCTCGACGACGCGCGGCAGGCCGTGGGTGATGTCCGCGCCGGCCACGCCGCCGGTGTGGAAGGTGCGCATGGTCAGCTGCGTCCCCGGCTCGCCGATCGACTGCGCCGCGATGATCCCGACGGCGTCGCCGATCTCGGCCGTCCCGCCGGTGGCGAGGAACGTGCCGTAGCAGGCCCGGCACACCCCGAACTCGCTCTTGCACTTGAGCACGGAGCGCACCGGCATGCGGAAGTCCTGCGCGTGCTCCTCGAGGCCGGCAGCGATCTCGCGGAGCTGCGGGAGGGAGATCTCGTCGCCCTTCTCCGCGAGCACCGTCTTGCCCGGCTTGCCGTCCTTCAGGGGCTTGCGGACGTCGTCCGCGAGGATGCGGCCGGCCGCGCTCTTGTTGAGCCCGTCCGCGAGGTAGAGCGGCACCTCGATGCCGTCGCTCGTGCCGCAGTCCTCGTCCCGGATGATCACGTCCTGGGAGACGTCGACGAGCCGCCGCGTGAGGTAGCCCGAGTCGGCGGTGCGGAGCGCGGTGTCGGCGAGGCCCTTGCGCGCACCGTGCGTCGAGATGAAGTACTCGAGCACCGACAGGCCCTCCATGAAGTTCGCCTTGATCGGACGCTCGATGATCTCGCCCTTCGGATTCGCCATCAGCCCACGCATGCCCGCGAGCTGGCGGATCTGCTTGAAGGAGCCGCGGGCCCCCGAGTTGGCCATCATGTAGATCGGGTTCAGCTCGAACAGCGTCCGCTCCATCGCGTCGGCCACCTTGTCGGTCGCCTCGGTCCAGATCGCCACGATCTGCTCGTGGCGCTCGTCGTCCGTGATGAGCCCGCGCTCGTACTGCTGCTCGATGTTCGCGACGCGGGCCTCGTAGTCGGCGAGGATCTCCTCCTTGTCGGGAGGGATCACGATGTCGTTCTTCGAGATCGTGACCCCGGCCTGCGTCGCGTACCGGAAGCCGAGCGCCTTGACCGTGTCGAGCACGCGCGACACGGGCGCCGAGCCGTACGCCTCGACGAGCTCCGAGATGAAGCCGTCCGTCTCGCGCTTGGTCAGCGAGCGGTTGATGAAGTCGTGGAACGCGCCCGCGTCGACGTCCTCCTCGCCGAGCGCCTCCCACAGCGCCCGGTCGACCTCCGCGTTGAAGATCACCCGGCCCGGCGTCGTGAGCACGAGCTCGTCTCCCCAGCGGTACTCGATCGGCTGCTGCAGCGCGACGCCGCCGTTCTCGACGCCGCTCTCGAGCGCGAACTCCACCTCTTCCTCGGTGCGGAACCGCTTCGGACGCGGGTCGAGGTCCTCCGCGGACAGCGCGGTCAGGTCCTGCTCCGCGTAGGTGAGGAAGTAGAGCCCCAGGATCATGTCCTGCGTGGGCGTCGCCAGGGGGCGGCCGTGCGCCGGCGAGAGGATGTTGTTCGCCGACAGCATCAGGATCCGCGCCTCCGCCTGCGCCTCGGCCGACAGCGGCACGTGCACGGCCATCTGGTCGCCGTCGAAGTCGGCGTTGAACGCGTGGCACACCATCGGGTGCACCTGGATCGCCTTGCCCTCGACGAGCACGGGCTCGAACGCCTGGATGCCGAGGCGGTGCAGGGTCGGCGCCCGGTTCAGCAGCACCGGGTGCTCGGCGATGACCTCCTCGAGCACGTCCCAGACCTCCGGGACCATCGAGTCGACGTACTTCTTCGCCGCCTTGATGTTCTGGACGGACTTCCGCTCGACGAGCCGGCTCATGATGAACGGCTTGAAGAGCTCGAGCGCCATCAGCTTCGGCAGGCCGCACTGGTGCAGCCGCAACGTCGGCCCGGCGACGATCACCGACCGGCCGGAGTAGTCGACGCGCTTCCCGAGCAGGTTCTGGCGGAAGCGGCCCTGCTTGCCCTTGAGCATGTCGGACAGCGACTTCAGCGGGCGGTTCCCCGGGCCCGTGACGGCGCGGCCGCGGCGACCGTTGTCGAACAGCGCGTCGACGGCCTCCTGAAGCATCCGCTTCTCGTTGTTCACGATGATCTCGGGCGCACCGAGGTCGAGCAGCCGCTTGAGGCGGTTGTTCCGGTTGATCACCCGGCGGTAGAGGTCGTTGAGGTCCGAGGTGGCGAAGCGGCCGCCGTCGAGCTGCACCATCGGCCGTAGCTCCGGCGGGATCACCGGGATGGCCTCCAGGATCATCCACTCGGGGCGGTTCTCGGAGGTGATGAACGCGTTGACGACCTTCAGCCGCTTGATCGCGCGCTGCTGCTTCTGGCCCTTCGACGTGCTGATCGTCTCGCGCAGCATCGCCGCCTCGGCGACGAGGTCGAGGTCCTTGAGCAGGTCGCGAATCGCCTCCGCACCCATGCCGCCGCGGAAGTAGACGCCGAACCCGTACGGCGACCCGAAGCGGTCCTTCAGCTCGCGGAAGATCTGCTCGTCGGGGACGATCTGCTTCACGTCGAGCTCGCGGAACGTCGTCCACGTCTGCTCGAGCCGGCGGATCGCCTCCACGGCCGCCTCGCGGGTGTCCTCCCGGCGCGCCTCGATGTCCTGGTACATCTCGCGCACCTTCAGCGCCCACTGTTCGAGCGTCTTCAGGTCCTCCTTCGACACGCCGTCGGCGCGGAGGGTGAGGTCCCGGGAGAGCTCGCGCAGGTCGGACTCGTCGTCGGCCGCCGCGAGCACGTCCGCGAGCAGCCCGTTCCCGAGCTCGCGCGCCCGCTCGAGGTTCTTTGCGTCCACGGACGCCACGAGCTCCTGGTCGTCGTCCGCGAGCTCGCCTCCGCCGAGGAGCGCGTCCTGGACGCGGTTGATGTGCTTCGAGATCGCGCCCTTCTTCGAGCCGCTCGCGGCCTCCTGCTCCTTGCGCAGCGGTGCGAGCGCTGCGCGCACCTGGTCGGCCGCGGCCGCGACCGTGTCGAGCTCCTTCGACGACAGGCGCCGGTCCTCGCGCGTCGCCGACTCGGCGACGGCCTCGTTGATCCGCTTGCGGTCCTCGGCCGTGAGCCGCCGGGCGAGGTCGCCGAAGATGCCGCCGCCGAGCCCGCGGATCTCCTCGAGCGGCGGCAGAGCCTGCTCCTCCGCCCAGTTGGCGAGGCCGCGCGACCAGAAGTCGTCGTCCTCGTCGAAGTCCTTGTCCTTGCCGGTCGCGAAGTACTCGCGCCGCCGCGCGAGCCGCTGCTCGAGCGCGACGAGCTGCTCGTCGCGGTCGACCTCGATCTCGCCCGCGGTCGCGCGGACCTTGTCCTCGAGCTCGGTCAGGTCGGCCTGCCGCTTCTCGGCGTCCACCGCGGTGACGATCGAGGCCGCGAAGTACAGCACCTTCTCGAGCTCGCGCGGGGCGATGTCGAGCAGGTAGCCGATCCGGCTCGGTACGCCCTTGAAGAACCAGATGTGCGAGACCGGCGCGGCGAGGTCGATGTGGCCCATGCGCTCGCGGCGCACCTTCTGCCGCGTGACCTCGACGCCGCAGCGCTCGCAGATGATGCCCTTGTAGCGCACGCGCTTGTACTTGCCGCAGTAGCACTCCCAGTCCTTCGTGGGACCGAAGATGCGCTCGCAGAACAGCCCGTCGCGCTCGGGCTTCAGGGTCCGGTAGTTGATCGTCTCGGGCTTCGTGACCTCGCCCATCGACCAGTCACGGATCTGCTTCGGGGAAGCGAGCCCGATCCGGATCGCGTCGAAGTCGTTGATGTCGATCTGTGCCAAGTGTGCGCCTCTTTCTCTACTCAGTCGTGCGGATCGGGTCGTCTATTCCTCGAGATCGAGCTCGCCTTCGGCGACGGGCCCCACCTGCGCCTGTGCCTCCTCTTCGGCCTGGTCGTCGGGCGACAGCTCCACGTCCTCCAGGTCGCCGAGCGCCTCGTCGTTCGGAAGCGCCATCTCGCCCTCCAGGTCGACGCGCTCCTGTCCCTCCTCGACCTCCTCGGCCGACGGTGGGCGCGCTGCGGCCCGCAACGAGCCGGGCGAGAGGTCGATGCCGAGCTCCTCGGCCGCGCGGAGCAGCTCGTCGTCCTCCTCACGCACCTGCACCTCGCTGCCCTCCTCGGACAGCACGTGCACGTCGAGGCCGAGGGACTGCATCTCCTTCAGCAGCACCTTGAACGACTCGGGGATCGACGGCTCGGCGATGTTCTCGCCCTTGACGATCGCCTCGTACGCCTTCACGCGCCCGACGGTGTCGTCGGACTTGATCGTGAGCATCTCCTGGAGCGTGTACGCGGCGCCGTAAGCCTCGAGCGCCCACACCTCCATCTCGCCGAACCGCTGGCCGCCGAACTGCGCCTTGCCGCCGAGGGGCTGCTGCGTCACCAGCGAGTACGGGCCCGTGCTCCGCGCGTGGATCTTGTCGTCCACGAGGTGGAGCAGCTTGAGGATGTACATGTAGCCGACGGTGACCTTCTGCTCGAACGGCTCGCCCGTGCGGCCGTTGAACAGGCGCACCTTGCCGGACGTGCGCCGGCCCTTCGGCCGGGACTCGTCCACGAAGAACTTCACCGGCGAGTCCGGGTTCTGACGCGTCCACTCGATCAGTGCCTCGTCCACGTCCTCGGGGCTGGCGCCGTCGAACACCGGCGTCGCCACCGGGGTCGGCTCGCCGGAGCCGTTCTCGCCGAACACGCCGCGGGCGGCGGCCCAGCCGAGGTGGGTCTCGAGGATCTGGCCGATGTTCATCCGGCTCGGGACGCCGAGCGGGTTGAGCACGACGTCCACCGGAGTGCCGTCCTCGAGGAACGGCATGTCCTCGATGGCGACGATCTTCGAGATCACGCCCTTGTTGCCGTGGCGGCCCGCGAGCTTGTCGCCCTCGGCGATCTTGCGCTTCTTCGCCACGTACACGCGCACGAGCTCGTTCACGCCCGGCGAGAGGTCGTCGCCGGCGTCACGGGAGAACGTCTTCACGTCGATCACGACACCGCCCTCGCCGTGGGGCACCTTCAGCGACGTGTCGCGGACCTCGCGCGCCTTCTCCTTGAAGATCGCGCGGATCAGCTTCTCCTCCGCCGTCAGCTCGGTCTCGCCCTTCGGCGTCACCTTGCCGACGAGGAGATCGCCCGAGCCGACCTCGGCGCCGATGCGCACGATGCCCCGGTCGTCGAGGTTGCGTAGCGACTCCTCGGAGCGGTTCGGGATGTCGCGCGTGATCTCCTCGTCGCCGAGCTTCGTGGAGCGCGCGTCGATCTCGTACTCGTGGATGTGGATCGACGTGAGCACGTCGTCCGTCACGAGCCGCTCGGAGAGGACGATCGCGTCCTCGAAGTTGTAGCCCTCGAACGGCATGAAGGCGACGAGCAGGTTGGCGCCGAGGGCGAGCTCGCCGTCCTTCGTCGAGGAGCCGTCCGCGAGCACCTCGTCCGCGCGCACCTTCTGGCCGAGCGCGACGATCGGCTTCTGGTGGATGAGCGTCCCCTGGTTGGAGCGCATGTACTTCGTCAGCGGGTAGTCGTCCCGCCCGTCCTTCGTCTCGACCACGATCCGCTCGGCGTCGACGTCGACGACCGTCCCGGGGTGCTCGGCAAGGACGACGTCGCCGGTGTCGACCGCGGCGCGGTACTCGACGCCCGTGCCGACCAGCGGCGGCTGCGTGCGGAGGAGCGGCACAGCCTGCCGCTGCATGTTCGCCCCCATCAGCGCACGGTTCGCGTCGTTGTGCTCCAGGAACGGGATCAGCGCCGTCCCCACGGAGACGATCTGCGCGGGCGCGACGTCCATGAACTGGACCTTGTTCCGCTGCGCGACGACGGCCTCGCCCTCGGCCGAGCGGCAGAGGACGACCTCGTTCAGGAGCTTGCCCGTCTTCTCGTCCACGGGCTCCGAGGCCTGCGCGATCGTGTAGTGCGCCTCCGCGGCCGCGTCGAGGTAGACGATCTCGTCGGTGACCTTCCCCTTCTCGACCTTCCGGTACGGCGTCTGGATGAAGCCGAACTCGGAGACGGTCGCGAAGGAGGCGAGCGAGCCCATGAGGCCGATGTTCGGGCCCTCCGGGGTCTCGATCGGGCACATGCGCCCGTAGTGGGTCGGATGGACGTCGCGCACCTCGATCGGCGCGCGCTCGCGCGTCAGGCCACCGGCTCCGAGGGCGCTCAAGCGCCGCCGGTGCGTGAGGCCGGCGAGCGAGTTCGTCTGGTCCATGAACTGCGAGAGCTGCGAGGACCCGAAGAACTCCTTCAGCGCTGCGACGACGGGCCGGATGTTGATGATCGTCTGCGGCGTGATCGTGTCGACGTCCTCGGTGGTCATGCGCTCCCGGACGACCCGTTCCATCCGGTAGAGACCGACCCTGAACGCCTCCTGAATCAGCTCGCCCGTCGTCCGCAGGCGCCGATTTCCGAAGTCCTCGTACTCGTCGAGCTCCCCGCGAATCGGATCGCGCGAGAGCTGCGCCGCGTCCGCCGCGAAGTCCTTTGCGTCCTCGGGCACGCCGAGCTTCGTCGGGAGATCGACGAGCCGCCGCACGAGAGCCAGAATGTCCTCGGTCGTGAGGACACGCGTGTCCTCCGGTACCTGTACGCCGAGGCGCTGGTTCAGCTTGTAACGGCCGACCTTGGTCAGGTCGTAGCGCTTGGGGTCGAAGAAGAGCGCCCTCAGGAGGTTCCTGGCGTTGTCGAGCGTCGGAGGCTCGCCCGGGCGCTGCTTCTTGAACACCTCAATGAGCGCTTCCTCCTCGCGCGTCGTGGGATCCTTGTCGAGGGTGTTCGCGATGTAGGCCGAACCGCCGAACAGCTCGAGGATCTTCTCGTTCGAAGTCGTGTCGAGCTGGAAGCCCGTCGTCGGGTCCTCGGCCGGAAGCGCACGCAGAAGCGTGGTGATCGGCAGCTTGCGCTTGCGGTCGATGCGGGCGTAGACGATGCCCTTCTTGTCGATCTCGACCTCGAGCCAGGAGCCGCGCGCGGGCATGAGATTTGCCATGAAGACCTGCTTCGTGGCGTCCTTGGGCTCCATCAGGTAGGCGCCCGGGCTGCGGACGAGCTGCGTGACGATCACGCGCTCGGTCCCGTTGATGATGAACGTGCCCCAGGGGGTCATCATGGGGAAGTCGCCCATGAAGACCCGCTGCTCGCGAATCTCGCCGGTCTCCTTGTTGACGAAGCGGACCGTGATGGAGAGCGGGACCTGGTAGGTCAGGTCCTTCTCGCGGCACTCCTGGATCGTGAACTGCGGATCCCCGAACTCGTACTCGCCGAAATCGACGGCGAGCGTCCCCGTGTAGTCCTCGATCGGCGAGATGTCGTCGATCGTCTCGCGAAGGCCGTCCTCGATGAACCAGCTGAAGGACGCCTTCTGGATGTCGATGAGGTTGGGGAGGTCGAGGACATGCTTCAGGCGCGAAAAGCTCTTACGCGCGCGCGGCGCGACAGCGACGCTGCTCAAGTGTTATTGCCTCCCTTGACTGCGTGCAGGGCTTGGACGGGCAGGGTTGAACGAACGGGCCTCGGCGGAACCACGAAGGATAGCGCACGAGCGCACTTCACCGCAACCGCTGGGCGGTCGGTGGATTGCGTCTCACAAGGATAGCGGACGGCGTCAAACGAGACGCGGGAAGTGCGACCCGCTCGCACGACGCACGTTCGGCCGAAAGGGCCTTCATTCGTCCCCGTGCTGCGCTTACTTCAGCTCGACCGTGGCGCCCGCCTCCTCGAGTTGCCCCTTGATCGACTCGGCCTCGTCCTTGGCGGCGCCCTCCTTGACGGCGCCGGGGGCTCCGTCGACGAGGTCTTTCGCCTCCTTGAGCCCCAGACCCGTGACCGCGCGCACGACCTTGATCACCTGGATCTTCTTCTCGCCGGCCGCCATGAGCATGACGTCGAACGAGTCCTTCTCCTCCTCGACCGCAGCACCGTCGCCACCGCCTGCGGCCGGCACCGCTGCGACCGCGATCGGAGCGGCCGCAGTCACGCCCCACTCCTCCTCGATCGACTTCTTCAGCTCGACGAGCTCGAGCACCGTCATCTTGCCTAGCGTGTCGAGCACCTTCTGGACATCGGTCGCCATTACTCCTCCTCTTCCTTTTCAGCTTCTTCCTTTTCAGCTTCCTCGGGGGCTGCTTCGTGAGCAGTCGATTCGGTTGACGATTCTTGGGCGGCAGATTCGGCTGAGGCCGAATCTGCCAGTGTGACCGCACTGGCTTCGGCGTCCGTCTCGACCTCGGCGACCGCTTCGATTCCGGGCTCGACGACTT
>DATHTC010000388.1:0-12636 GCA_035463735.1 Gaiellaceae bacterium
CGCCGCACGCGGCGGCGAATGGCTCACGGGCGCGAGCGCACGCCGCTTCCGGGATCACGACCGCTAGCCGCGCGGGCGGCGCGGAAGCGGCCGACCGCCGCCGCGTGGTCGACGATCGGCGGCGGGTATCCGAGGCGCCGCAGCGCCGCCTCGCCCAGCGTCCACGGCTCGTGGATCGCCTCCGGCGGCAGCCCCACGAGCTCGGGCACGTGGCGGCGGACGTAGTCGCCCGTCGGATCGTGTCGCCGCGCTTGCAGCGTCGGGTTGTAGACCCGGTTCGGCCTCGTGTCGACGCCGGTCCCCGCGACCCACTGCCAGTTGCCGCGGTTGTTGGCCACGTCGCCGTCGAGCAGCTGCGCCTCGTACACCCGCGCGCCCTCCCGCCAGTCGACGTACAGGTGCTTGACGAGGAACGACGCAGTGATCAGCCGCGCGCGGTTCGGCAGCCACCCCTCGGCCGCAAGCTGCCGCATGCCCGCGTCGACGACCGGGTAGCCGGTGCGGCCCTCGGTCCAGGCCGCGAGACCGTCGGGGTCGTCGTTCCAGGCGTCGCCGCGGGGGCGGAAGTCCCGGTCGCGCGTCTCGGGGCGTGCGCGCAGGAGCTGGGCGTAGAAGTCGCGCCACGCGAGCTGCCGCACGAAGCCGTGGCCACCGCGCGCCTGCGCCTCGACGGCCAGCTCCAGCGGCGAGACACAGCCGAGGTGCAGGTCGGCGGAGAGCCGTGACGTGCCGTCGACGTCGAGGCGGTCGGCGTCGCCGTCGTACGCGGCCAGCGCGCCGTCGAGCCACCTGCGCATGCGGCCGCGGGCTGCCGTCTCGCCGCCGGCGGCGAACGAGGGGTCGCGCCGCGCCGCCGGCAGCTCGCCCGGCTCCACGCCTGGGGGGAACGGGATCCGCGGCGGGGGAGGCTCGAGCGCCCGGCGCGGCTCCGCGAGCCAGGCGCGGTGGTAGGGCGTGAAGACGCGGTAGTGGTCGGCGCCGGCCGGCGCCAGCGCCGTGGGCCGAACCACGGTGATCCCGAGAAACGTGCGCACGCGGACTGCGTCGCGGAGAGCCGCCTCACGCCGCTGCGCCGTGGCGCTGACGTCCTCCGACAGGTAGACGGCGTCGGGCCGGAGCGCCAGCGTCTCCCGGACGGGGTCGCCGCGCCGGATCGCCAGCGCGCCGCGGAGCGCGTCCCGCAGGTCGGCCAGCGCCTCGTGCAGGAGCGAGACCCGCCGCGCCGCGCCGAACGAGCGCTCGATCCGCGGGTCGCGCACGAACAGCGGCACGACCTCGTCCGCCTCGCGCACGGCCGCCGCGAGGGCCGGGTTGTCGTGGACGCGAAGGTCGCGCGTGAAGAGGACGACCGCCCTCACGCGGCCGCGATCTCGGCGGCGGCGGCGGCGCGGACGCCCGTCAGCCGCGGCACGACGTCGCGCGCGTCGACGCGTGCCGCGAGCGCCTGCGCGACCGCCGACGTCGCACGGAGCACGTCGATTACGACCCCGACCGGCGGCTCCGCCGCCTCCGCCGGCGTGAACGCGACGTGAATCCGCACCTCGGTACGCTAGCCCGGTGACGGCGGCCCCAGAGACGCGGTACTGCTACCGCCATCCGGACCGCGAGACGGGGCTCTCGTGCTCGGACTGCGGGCGGCCGATCTGCACCGAGTGCGCGACCTTCGCGCCGGTCGGTATCCGCTGCCCGGACCACTCGGGGAAGGCGCAGGGCGTGCAGCGGGTCGCGACGGGCATGCGGCGCGCCTCGTTCGAGGGGACGGGCGCGATCGTCACGAAGATCCTCATCGCGACGAACGTGCTCGTCTGGCTCAGCGGGCTCGCGCAGGGCGGCACGCTCGACGGCACCGCCGGCACGGCGTTCGAGCAGGGGGCCCTGTTCATCGAGCGCGTGATGCCCGACGGCAGCCTCGGCGGGCTGGCCCACGGCGAGTGGTGGCGCCTGCTCACCGCGGCGTTCCTCCACGGCGGCCTGTTCCACCTGCTGATGAACATGCTGATCCTGTGGCTCGTGGGCGGCCCGTTGGAGGCGGCGCTCGGGCGCGGTCGCTTCATCGCGATCTACGTCGTCTCGGGCCTCGCGGGCTCCGCGGGGGCGCTGCTCCTCTCCCCCGACGCGATCACGGTCGGGGCGTCGGGCGCCATCTTCGGCCTCTTCGGCGCCGCGCTCGTCGCCGAGCGCCAGGGCACGTACGTCCTCGGCGGCAGCGTGATGGGGCTCGTGATCCTCAACCTCGTGCTCACGTTCGCGTTCGCGCGCTTCGGCGTCTCCGTCGGCGGCCACATCGGTGGGCTGCTCGGCGGCGCGCTCGCGATGCTCGCGCTCACCCGCTTCGGTCGCGCGCACGCCGCCTACGGGAGGCTCGGGGTCGCCGGGATCGCAGGCGTCGCGGTCGTCGGCGCCGTCGCGATCGCAGTCGCGTGGGCGCGCGTCCGCGGCTACACCGCGTAGCGCAGGCGCAGGAGGACCGTCCTCCCCGTCGTCCCGGTCTGCGACACGGCCGTCAGTCCCAGCCGTGACGGCCGTCCCTGCGGCGCGCGCGCGGCGGCCGGCGGGAGCCGGAGGCGCAGGAGGTTCTGGCCGGCGCGGATCGCGAGCGGACGGACCGCGGCGCCGCCGACGACGACCCGGAGCATCCCCGCGCCGCTCGAGAAGAAGTGCAGCGTCACCCGCCGGTCCCGACGCACGTGCACCGTGGCGGGCCCGTAGAGCGTCAGCACCGGCGCGGGCGTCATCCCGGCGGTCGGGACGACCGGTCGCCGGTCGGGGGGCGGCCACTTCGCCATCCCGGCCTCCGCGGCGGCGGCGCGGCCGTACGCCTGCCACTTCGCGGTGGTCATGTCGACCTCGGCGAGGTAGAGCGAGAACCCGGTCGTCGGCGACGTCGCCAGCATCGACACGTACTGCTCGGCCGTCACGCGAAAAGCGGACGGGTACGTCCCGAGCGTGGGGTGCACTCGGTCGACGGGAAAGAAGCCCGCGGCTCCGGCCGCGCACGCCCCCGGCGAGAAGCCGCTGCCGAAGTCGTTCACGTACGCCTGCGGCAGGAAGTGGAAGCCTGCGTCGCGCCACGCCCCCCAGTCGAGGTCCTGCTGGTCGGCGCGGCAGTACGAGGAGAGCGCGGCGGGGAGCCGCGGGAGCCGGGCGCGGAAGGCGTCGACGAACCGGCGCGAGCGGCCGTACCGCTCCGGGCTCTGGGGCCCGTCGCCCGAGAGCTTGTACTCGAGCTCCGCGTTCGCGACGTAGAAGCCGAGATCGTGCCGCTCGACGAGCTCGGCGGCGAGCGCGGCCTCGGCCTCGGGCCGCTCGCGCAGGACGCCCCACCCGCCCAGCGAGACGTCGGGGCCCGCGGCGGCGCGGAAGCGGCGGATCCAGTCGGGCTCGACCGGGTCGGCGGCGAGGCCGTCGTGCAGGATCACGACCGCCCAGCGGAACCGGTTCGCGCGCAGCGTCCGCCCCAGCTCGGCCGGGTCGACGTGTCCCTCGTTGAGGACGAACACGCCCGCGCCGTGCCACGCCGGCTCCGCGGAGGCGGCTCGGTCGGCCGCGGCGGGCGCCGACTGGGTGAGCAGGGCCGCCGCGAGCACGGCCGCGAGCAGAAGCGCGACGCGGGTGCCCACGTCCCCGGCATCGGCGCGCCCTCACGCGCGCTCGTCCCTCGAAGGAGGGGCTACCCGCCGGCTGCCGCGTACACGGCGCCGCGCTCGGCGAGGGCCGCCTGCGCGGCCGCGAGCCGTGCGAGCGGCACGCGGTAGGGCGAGCACGAGACGTAGTCGAGCCCGAGCTCGTGGCAGAACGCGACCGAGGCCGGCTCGCCGCCGTGCTCGCCGCAGATCCCCATCTTCAGCTCCTTGACGGTGAGCGCGCGCTCGCGGGCGATCCGCATCAGGTCGCCGACGCCGCTGCGGTCGAGCGTCTCGAACGGGTTCCGGTCGAGCACCCCCGTCTCCAGGTAGTTCGTGAGGAACTTGCCCTCGGCGTCGTCCCGCGAGAACCCGAGCGCCGTCTGCGTGAGGTCGTTCGTGCCGAACGAGAAGAAGTCGGCGTGCTCGGCGATCTCGTCGGCGCGGACGCACGCGCGCGGCAGCTCGATCATCGTCCCGCACAGGTACTCGCCCGCGCCCTCCTCCTCCGCGACTCGTACCGTCAGCTCCCGCAGGCGCCGCAGCTCCTCCGCGAAGCCGACGAGCGGGTGCATGATCTCGACGAGCGGCGCGTCGCCGCTCCGCTCCTGCACCGCGTTCGCCGCGCGCACGATCGCGCGCACTTGCATCTCGTAGATCTCCGGCCACTGGAGCCCGAGCCGGCAGCCGCGCGTCCCGAGCATCGGGTTCGCCTCCTGCAGCGCCCGGATCCGCTGGCGCATGCGGTCGTCGGTCGCCTCCTCGGGCGCGGGGAGGAACTCGTGCAGCGGCGGGTCGAGCAGCCGGATCGTCACCGGCAGGCCGGCCATCGCCTCGAAGATCCCCTCGAAGTCCGACTGCTGCATCGGGAGCAGCCGGTCGAGGGCCGCGCGCCGCCCCTCCTCGTTCTCGGCCATGATCATCTCGCGGACGACCGGGAGGCGCTCCTCCGCCATGAACATGTGCTCGGTACGGCAGAGGCCGATCCCCTGCGCGCCGAACTCGCGCGCCTTCCGCGCGTCCTCCGGCGTGTCGGCGTTCGCGCGCACCTGCAACCGGCGCATGTCGTCCGCCCAGCCGAGGATCGTCTGGAAGTCCTCGTTGATGCGCGGGGGCACGAGCGGCACCTCGCCGAGGATGACGCTGCCCGTGCCGCCGTCGATCGTGATCACGTCGCCCTCGCGCACCTCGTGGCCCGCGATCCGCGCGACCTTCGCCTCGACGTCGACGTGGAGCGCCTCGCACCCCGCGACGCACGGCTTGCCCATCCCGCGCGCGACGACGGCGGCGTGCGAGGTCATGCCGCCGTGGGCCGTGAGCACACCCCTCGCCTGGATGAGGCCGGCGATGTCGTCGGGCGTCGTCTCCCAGCGGACGAGGATCACCGGCTCGTGCTGGCCGCGCTCGGCCGCGGTGTCGGCGTCGAGCACGACCTTCCCCGACGCCGCCCCGGGCGAGGCGTTCAGCCCCTTCGCCACCACCTCGTACTGCGCGCCCGGGTCGAGCATCGGGTGGAGCAGCTGGTCGAGCTGGTCGGGATCGATCCGCGCGACCGCGTCGTCGCGGGTGATCAGCCCCTCCTCGGTCATCGAGACGGCCGACTTCAGCGCGGCCGCGGCGGTCCGCTTCGCGCCCCGGGTCTGCAGCAGGTAGAGCGTCCCTGACTCGACCGTGAACTCGATGTCCTGCATGTCGCGGTAGTGCTCCTCGAGGCGGTTCATCGTCGCGAGCAGCTGCTCGTACGCCTGCGGGAGGATGTCGCGCATCCGCTCCAGCGGCTCGGGCGTGCGGATCCCGGCGACCACGTCCTCGCCCTGCGCGTTCACGAGGAACTCGCCGTAGACCCCCACCTCGCCGGTGGAGGGGTCGCGCGTGAAGCAGACGCCGGTGGCGCAGTCGTCGCCCTTGTTGCCGAACACCATCTGGACGACGTTCACGGCCGTCCCGAGGTCGTCCGGGATCCCGTGCGCATGCCGGTACACCTGTGCGCGGGGCGTGTCCCACGAGTCGAACACGCCGCGCACGGCCCGGCGCAGCTGCTCGCGCGGGTCCTGCGGGAACTCCTGCCCCCGCTCCTCCGCGTAGATCGCCTTGAACGCGGCGGCCAGGTCGCGGAAGTCGTCGCCGTCGAGGTCGAGGTCCTGGGAGACGCCCTTCGACCGCTTCAGGTCCGCGAGGGCGTCCTCGAACCGGTGGCCGTCGATCCCGTCGACCACCTCCCCGTACATCTGGATCAGCCGCCGGTACGAGTCGTAGGCGAAGCGCGCGTTGCCGGTGCTGCGCGCGAGGCCCGCGACGGCGTCGTCGGTGAGGCCGAGGTTCAGGATCGTGTCCATCATCCCCGGCATCGAGATCGCGGCGCCGGAGCGGACCGAGAGGAGCAACGGGTGGTCGGTGTCGCCGAAGCGGAGCCCCGTGCGCTCCTCGAGACGCGCGATGTGCTCGTCGACCTCCGCGTCGAGGCCCTCGGGGACCTGCCCGCCGGCGGCCATGTAGGCGCGGCAGGCGTCGGTCGTGATCGTGAAGCCGCCGGGGACGGGAATGCCGAGCTGCGTCATCTCGGCCAGGCCCACGCCCTTGCCGCCCAGCAGCTCGCGCCCGCCCTCGGCCGGCTCGTCGAAGTCGTAGACGTACTTCGTCGTCGGGATCGTGTCGGTCATCGGGGCGGATCTTTCCACACGGCGGGGGCGATACTGCGGATCGTGCGACGGGTGGCCGTGATCGGGAGCGCGAGCGGGAACGGGAAGACGACGCTGGCCCGCCTGCTGGCGGAGCGCCTCGGCGTGCCATGGGTCGAGCTCGACGCGCTCGTGCACGGGCCGGACTGGGTGGAGACGCCCGACGAGGAGCTGCGCGCGCGGGTGGAGCCGCTCGTCGGCTCCGACGGCTGGGTGATCGACGGCGCCTATCGGGGCAAGCTGGGGGACCTCGTGCTCGCATCCGCGGACACGGTCGTCTGGCTGGACCTGCCGGTGCGGGTCTGGCTGCCGCGCCTGGTCCGGCGCAGCGTGCGACGGCTGCGCGGACAAGAGGCTCTGTGGAACGGGAACCGCGAGTCCGTGCGCGGCGTCTTCCTCGGCTGGAACGCGCTCGTCCCCTGGGCGCTACGCGCGCACGTGCGCCGCAGGCGGACGTACCCGCGGGCGCTCGCCGCGTACCGGGTCGTGCGGCTGCGCAGCGTCGACGAGGTGCGCGCGTTCGTCGCGGGGGCGGGCCCGTGAGGGAGGCGCGGCGCAGTCAACGCGTCGTCCGGCTCAGCAGCGAGGACCGCGTCCTCTTCCCGGGGGAGGGGATCACCAAGGGCGACCTCTGGGACTACTACGAGGCCGTCGCGCCCGTGCTCGTCCCGCACCTCCGGGACCGGCCGTTCACGATGAAGCGGTGGCGCGAGGGAATCGCGCGCCCGTCGTTCTTCCAGAAGCAGGTCCCGAAGGGGACGCCGCCGTGGCTGAAGACGCGGCAGTTCCGGACGCTCCCCCGCGAGGGCGGCCCGCGCCTCGTCGACTTCGCGCTGATCCAGGACGAGCTCGCGCTCCTGTGGGCGGTGCAGATGCACTGCATCGACATGAACGCGTGGTACTCGCGCGTCGACCGTCCCCACCTCCCCGACTTCGTGCTCTTCGACGTCGACCCGCCCGACGACGGGCACTGGCGCCTCGCCGTCGAGGTCTCGCACCTGATCCGCGGGCGGCTGTCGGAGCTCGGGCTCGAGTCATGGGTGAAGACGAGCGGCTCCACGGGGATCCACGTGCTCGTGCCGATCGCGCGCCGGTCCTCCTGGGAGGACACGTACGAGTTCGCGGAGCGCGTCGCGCGCGGGCTCGAGGCGGAGCACCCGGGGATGCTCACGACGCAGTGGCTGAAGGAGAAGCGGACTGGCGTGCTCGTCGACCACCGGCAGAACGCGTGGGGCAAGACGATCGCGTCGGTCTACTCGGTGCGGCCGCGGAAGGGCGCGCCAGTCTCGACGCCGCTGCGCTGGGAGGAGCTGACGCCCGACCTCGACTTCCGCGAGCTCGGGATGCGCGAGGCGCTCGAGCGCGTCGAGCGCGAGGGCGACCTCCTCGCCCCGGTGCTGGCCGGCGGCCAGCAGCTCGGCCCCGTCCTCGGGCGCCTGCGTGAATCCGACTCGAAAGCGGACAAGTAACAGTCTGTCACTTGTCCGCTTTCGAGCGGGAAACGGTCAGCGGGCCTCGACCGCGAGGATGTTGCCGTCGGGGTCCTTGAGCCACGCCGCGCGGGCGGCTCCGAGGGTCGCGATTCCGCCCTCCGTCTTCAGACCCGGCAGGTCGTACTCCTCGAACGTCACGCCCCGCTCGCGGAGGGCCGCGGCGGCCGCATCCAGGTCGTCGACCTCGAACGCCGCCACCGTCGCCCGGCTCTGTCCGGCTCCGACGCTCCGGTACGCGACGAGCCTCCCCCCGCCCGCCTCGAACTCGGCCTCCGGGTTGTCCGGCAGGTCGTCCCGGCGCTCTCTGAGCGTCAGGCCCAGGACGTCCCGATAGAACGCGATCGCCCGGTCGACGTCCGACACCGGGACGACCGCCGCGATGCGCGCACGGTCGAGCATGGGAGTGCCTCCTCCTCGCGACGACAGCCGGGGCCGACCGTACTCCCGTCCCCCGCCCGCGCGCAATACGCGTCGAAAGCGAGAAAGTGACAGTCTGTTACTTGTCTGCTTTCAGGCCGTACGCGAGGCGCGGCGGTCGGCGAGCCAGCCGGCGAGACGGATCCCGAGCCAGATCGGCGTGAGCAGGACGTAGAAGACGATGTCCGCGAGCACGAGGATCGTCCACCACAGCGCCCAGCGCGCCGGGCTGATCCGCGGCGGGTCCTTCACGGCGTCGCCGCCGCGTCGCGCTCGCGCCGCCGCTCCTCGACAGCGCGGATGATCCGGTGTGCCGTCTCCTCGACCGACAGGTCCGTGACGTCGATCACGGGGCAGCCGAGCCTCCGATGGACCGCCGCCGCCTCGTCGAGCTCCTCGTAGATCTGCAGGAGGTTCGCGTAGCCGCGGTTGCCTCCCCCCATGCTCCGCACCCGCACCTCGCGGATGTCCGCGAGCCGCTCCGCGTCGATCGTGAGCCCGACCACCTTCGTCGTGTCGATCGCGAACAGCTCCTTCGGCGGCGCGATGCCCTTCACGACCGGGACGTTCGCGGTCTTGTAGCCCAGGTAGCCGAGGTACATCGACAGCGGCGTCTTCGACGTCCGCGACACGCCGACGAGCACGATGTCGGCGTCGACCAGGCCGGCTCCGACGCCGTCGTCGTACTTCACGGCAAACTCGATCGCCTCCATCCGCTTGAAGTACGCGGAGTTGAGCGGCGGCCGCGCGCCGGGCTTCATCTTCGCCGCCTGCCCGGAGACCCGCGCGATCGAGTCGATCGGGTGCCCGAGCAGGTCGGCGTAGTGCACCTTCGCCCTCCGGCAGAGCTGGCGCATCGTCTCCCGGAACTCCGGCTGCACCAGCGTGTACACCGCCACGGCCGGGCGGCCGCGCATCCGGTTGACTGCGATCTGGAGGTCGTCGATCGACTCGACGCGAGGATGGCGGACCTCCTCGAACGGCTGGTCGGGGAACTGCGCCTCGAGCGCCTGGACGAGGCGGGCCGCGGTCTCCCCGGTGGAGTCGGAGACGATGTGGAGCTCGACCGGCGTCTGCGGGGGCGGCACGCGCGGATTCTGCCCCGAAGCGGACGCCGGCCGCGCCGGGGGGAGCGGCGCGGCCGGGTTCGGGGGAGGGGCGGGAGAAGCCTCAGCTGGTGGGTCGCGTGCCGAGCGTCACGGTGAGCGTCTCGGTGTCGCCGTCGCGCCGCACCTCGAGCTCGAGCTCGTCGCCCGGCTCGCGGTCGGCGACGGCGCGACGGAGGTCGTCGCCGCCGTCGACGTCCTCGCCGTCGGCCTTCACGACCACGTCGCCCGCGCGGAGCCCCGCGTCGTCGGCCGGGCTGCCGGAGCGGACGGCGCCGATTTGCGCGCCGCCGTCCTCCGCGTCGCCGAGCTCGACGCCGAGATACGCGTACTCGACCGTGCCGCCGGACTGAAGCTGGTCGACGACCCGCTGGATCGTCTCCACCGGCACGGCGTACCCGACGCCGACGTTGCCGCCGGACTGGCTCGCGATCTGGGAGTTCATCCCGACGACGCGTCCCTCGGCGTCCAGCAGCGGGCCGCCGGAGTTGCCCTGGTTGAGCGCGGCGTCCGTCTGGATCGCGCCGTCGATGGTGAAGCCGTCGGGCGCGGTGAGCTGGCGATCCTTGGCCGAGACGATCCCGGACGTCACGGTTCCCTCGAGCCCGAACGGGCTGCCGATCGCGACCACGGGGTCGCCGATCCGCAGCGACTCGGACGAGCCGAGGTCGAGCGGCTGCAGGTCGTCGGGGACCTCGTCCAGCTTCAGCAGCGCGACGTCGGTCGACGCGTCGGCGCCGACCACGTCGGCCGAGACCTCCTCGCCGTCGTGGAACTTCACGGTGACCTCGTCGGCGCCGTCGATCACGTGCTGGTTCGTGACCACGTACCCCTCGGCGTTCAGCACCCAGCCGCTGCCGGTCGAGGCCTGGCCCTGGCCGCCGAACGGGAAGCCCTGCGACCCGGATGCCGCCGTGATCTCGACCACGCCCGGGATCGTCTGCTCGTACAGCTCGGCGACGGAGCCGGTGCTGGCGGCGACCGGGCGGTTGGCGACCGTCGTGCTCGTGGCCGCGGCGGGTGTCGCCTCGTCGTCGACGGCCTCCCACAGGCCGACCCCGGCGACGGCGCCGAGGACGGCTGCCGCGAGCAGCGCGGCGAACGGGACGACGTACTTCCTCACGATGCCTCCTGGATATGCGGTTCGGCGTTCACGTCTACGCCCGCAATCTGCCCGGACCGCCTGAGAGACCCCTGAGAGCGCCGTTGCGACTCCGTTAAAGCGTCCTCCCCACTCTCAGCCAACGTTCAGCCTGCGGGGGCACACTCAGGGCGTGAAGGTCCTCGTGGTGGACGACGAGCCGGCGGTGCGCACGGCGCTCGAGCGGGCGTTCGTCCTCGAAGGGTACGAGGTCGAGCTCGCGGCCGACGGCGGCGAGGCGCTGGAGAAGGTCGCGGCCGGCGCGCCCGACGCCGTCGTCCTCGACGTCCTCATGCCCGGCGTCGACGGGCTCGAGGTCGCGCGGCGCCTCCGGGCGGAGGGCGACCGGACGCCGATCCTGATGCTGACGGCACGCGACGGCGTCGGCGACCGCGTCGAGGGGCTGGACGCCGGCGCGGACGACTACCTCGTGAAGCCGTTCGCGCTCGAGGAGCTGCTCGCGCGCGTCCGCGCGCTGCTCCGGCGCTCGGGCGCCGAGGGGACGGGTCAGGTGCTCCGCTTCGGCGACCTGTCGCTGAACACGGGCACGCACGAGGTCCGGCGCGGCGAGCGGCGTCTCGAGCTGACGCGCACCGAGTTCCAGCTGCTCGAGCTCTTCCTCCGCAACCCGCGGCAGGTGCTCACGCGCTCGCTGATCTTCGACCGCGTCTGGGGATACGACTTCGGGCCGGCCTCGAACGCGCTCGAGGTCTACGTCTCCTACCTGCGGCGCAAGCTCGGTGAGCCGCGCCTGATCCACACCGTGCGCGGCGTGGGGTACGCGCTGCGCGAGGAGCCGTGAGCCTCCGCACGCGACTCACGCTCGTGGCGGCGGCCGCCGTGGCCGTGGCGGTCGCGCTCGCGTCCGTGGGCGCCTACTTCGCCGTCCGCAGCGTCCTCCGCGGCCAGGTCGACGACGCGCTGCGTACCCGCGCGAACGACGTGCTCCTCCCGGGCCGCTTCCCGACCCGCGACTTCGAGCTGCTGGAGCGGCCGCTCCTCGGCGGCGCGCCCGGCTATATCCAGCTCGTGGGCGCCGACGGCACCGCCGTGCGCCGGCGGGACGCGGCCATCCCCCTCCCCAGCGAAGGCGCCCGTGAGGTGGCGTCCGGCGACCGCGACCCGTTCTTCGAGGACGCGACGGTCGCCGGCACGCACGTGCGGATCCTGACCACGCAGCTGGCGCCGGGGGTGGCGGTGCAGGTCGCGCGGCCCCTCGAGGAGGTCGACCGCACGTTGCGCCGTCTCGCCGTCGTGCTCGCCGCGTTCGCCGTCGGCGGAATCGCCCTCGCGGCGGTCCTCGGGCGGGCCGTCGCACAGGCGGCGCTCGCGCCCGTGCGGCGGATGCGAGACGCGACGCGGCACGTGGCGACGACGCAGGACCTCTCCCGCCGGATCGAGGTGTCCGGCACGGACGAGCTGTCGGGGCTCGCGGGCGACTTCAACGTCATGCTCGGCGAGCTGGAGCGTTCGCTCGCCGCGCAGCGCCAGCTCGTCGCGGACGCCTCGCACGAGCTGCGCACGCCGCTGACGAGCCTGCGCACGAACGTGGAGCTGCTGGCGCGCGACGATCGCATTCCGCCCGAGGAGCGCCACGCGATGCTCTCGGACGCCGTCGTGCAGATCGGCGAGCTGACGGGGCTCGTCGGCGACGTCGTCGAGCTGGCGCGCGGGAACCGGCTCGAGGAGGACGTGCAGCCGCTGCGGCTCGACGAGCTCGTGGACGCGGAGGTCGAGCGAGCGGCGCGACACGCGCCGCGCGTGCGGTTCGAGACGGAGCTCGAGCCCACGACGGTGTCGGGGGCTCCGTCCGCGCTCGGCCGCGCCGTTGCGAACCTGCTCGACAACGCGGCCAAGTGGAGCCCGGACGGCGGGACCGTCGACGTGAGGGTGCGGGACGGCGCCGTCACCGTCCGCGACCGCGGTCCCGGGATCGCCGACGCCGACCTCCCGCACGTCTTCGACCGCTTCTACCGCGCGCCGTCCGCACGTGGCCTGCCGGGCTCGGGACTCGGCCTCGCCATCGTCAGGCAGGTGGCGGACGCGCACGGCGGCCGCGTCACGGCGACGCGGGCCGACGGCGGCGGCTCGCTGTTCCGCCTCGAGCTCCCGCTGGACGGCACGGCAGCGCAGGCCTGATCGGCCGTGGCCGGGGTCTGTCTCCGGCCATGGAGGGAG
>DATHTC010000389.1:0-13204 GCA_035463735.1 Gaiellaceae bacterium
CGCCACCGCCCCGGAGGTCGAGGACGCGGCGCCGGCTCCCGCTCCGCCCGTCGCCGGCAGGAAGCGCCCCTCGTCGGAGGAGGTGCCGCCCGGGTCGAAGGGGCCGGTCGTCCGGCGTCCGCTGCCGACGGTCGAGCCGAAGCTGACGAAGGGCGGCTACGTCTTCCCGGTCCATGGCCCTGCGTCGTTCGTCGACACCTTCGGCGCCGGCCGCGCCGTCGTCGGCTGGCACCACGGCGAGGACATCTTCGCGCCCATGGGAGCGCCCGTGCTCGCGGTCGCGCGCGGGGCGCTCTTCTCCGTGGGCTGGAACGACATCGGCGGCCTGCGCCTCTGGCTGCGCGACGACCAGGGCAACGAGTTCTACTACGCGCACCTGTCCGCGTACTCGCCGCTCGCGATCGACGGCGCCCGCGTGGAGCCGGGAGACGTGATCGGCTTCGTCGGGAACTCGGGCGACGCCGAGACGACCCCGCCGCACCTCCACTTCGAGATCCATCCGGCCGCGCTGCTCGGGCTCGGCTACGACGGGGTGATCAACCCGTACCGCTACCTCCAGGCGTGGCGGCGCCTCGACGACGTCCGCTTCCTCGCGGGAGCGGGGTGGGTGCCGCTGACCGCGCGCGCGAGCCGGGCGCCGAGCCCGGGCGCGTACCTGCTCTCCGCGAGCGACATCTCGTCCGCGAGCGGCCTCGATCCCGCGTCCCTGCGACGCGCGATGGAGAGGCCGGTGTCGGTGGAGGAGACGGGCGCGGCCGTCGGCGGCCTCGTCGGGGCCGCGCCGGCCGCGCCGGCCGTGAGCTCGAGCCTGCCCTAGCGAGCGCTACGCGTTGTTGCCCGAGCTGCCGCCCATGTCGGACGCGCTCTCGGTGCCGCCGCCGTAGGTGAAGTCGTCGCTCGGGCCGAGCACCTTCTCCTTGATCCACGCGCGCGTCTGCGGCCCGGTCATCGGGTTGAAGAGGATGCCCAGCGTGATCCCCGCGAGCAGCAGCGTCGTGTTGCGCCCGCTGTGGTCGGCCTTGCCGCGGACACGGTCGCCCGCCTCGCGGAGCTCCTCGACCGCCTTCCGCAGGTTCTCCTGGATCTCCTTGTCGGTTGCCACGCGGCTCGCGACCCCGGTCATCCCGCGGCCGCCCATCAGCTCGACGTAGACCTCGCGTGCGGCATCGAACGCCGCCTTCACGTTGTCGCGTACGTCCTCGTCCTTGAGCGCGCGTTCGAGGTAGGGCCGAACGTCCGCCACCTTGTCCTTCGTCGTCATTGCCTCCCGGTCCTTTCGGTCGTCGTCGTCGGCGCCGAGCCTTCCCCGGGCCCGTTCGACGCAAACAGATCCTATGCGGACGACGCGGCCTGGCGGACGGGAGTCGGGGCCACGTGCTCGAGTCGCCCGACGCCGTCCTCGAACGCGGCCCCCAGCACCTCGTCGATGGACTCGGCGAGCACGAAGCGGAGCTGCTCCTTCGCCTCCGGGGGCAGCTCGTCGAGGTCGGGCTCGTTCTCCGCCGGGAGCACCACCGTGCTCAGGCCCGCCCGCTGCGCCGCGAGCACCTTGTCGCGCACGCCGCCGATCGGGAGCACCTGGCCCGTGAGGGTGATCTCGCCGGTCATGCCGACGTCCTCCGACACCGGCGTGCCCGTCGCCAGCGACACGATCGCCGTCGCCATCGTGATCCCCGCCGACGGGCCGTCCTTGGGCACGGCGCCCGCGGGGACGTGGACGTGGACGTCGTGGCGGCGGAACCACTCGGGGTCGAGCCCGAGGTCGCCCGCGTGCCCGCGCACCCACGAGTGCGCGGCCTGCGCCGACTCCTGCATCACCTCGCCGAGCTGGCCGGTCACGTTCAGCCGGCCCTCGCCCGGGTACGCCGTCGCCTCGATGAAGAGGACGTCGCCGCCGACCGCCGTCACGGCGAGGCCGGTGGCGACGCCCGCGTCGGCGGTGCGCCTGCGCGGGTCGCCCGCGTACCGCCGCGGTCCCAGCCACGCGCGCACCTTCGCCTCGTCCACGCGCACGCGCCTCGCCTTCCCCTGCGCGACGCCGGTCGCCGCCTTGCGCGCGAGGTCGCCGATCCGCCGCTCGAGGCCGCGCACGCCCGCCTCACGCGTGTACTCCCGCTGGACGAGCCGGAGCGCGCCGTCGGTGAAGGAGCACTGCCGCCGCTCGAGCCCGTGCGACTCGAGCTGGCGCGGGACGAGGTAGCGCCGGGCGATCTGGAACTTCTCCTCGTCGGTGTAGCCCGACAGCTGGATCACGTCCATGCGGTCGAGCAGGGGCGACGGGATCGTCTCGAGCTGGTTGGCGGTGCAGATGAACAGCACCTTCGAGAGGTCGAACGGGAGATCGAGGTAGTGGTCGCGGAAGGTCGCGTTCTGCGCCGGGTCGAGCACCTCCAGCATCGCGCTCGCCGGGTCGCCGCGGAAGTCGCTGCCCATCTTGTCGATCTCGTCGATCAGCAGCACGGGGTTCCGTGACTCGGCATCGCGCAGCGAGCGGACGATCGAACCGGGCATCGCGCCGATGTAGGTGCGCCGGTGGCCGCGGATCTCCGCTTCGTCGCGGACGCCGCCCACGGACAGCCGCACGAACTTGCGGCCGAGCGTGCGCGCGATCGACTGGCCGAGCGACGTCTTGCCGACGCCCGGCGGGCCGACGAAGCAGAGGATCGTTCCCGCCATGTCGCCCTTCAGCTTCCCGACGGCGAGGAACTCGACGATCCGCTCCTTCACCTTCTCGAGGTCGTAGTGGTCCTCGTCGAGGATGCGCTGCGCGCGCCGGAGGTCGAGGTTGTCCTCCGTCACCGCGTCCCAGGGGAGCGTTGCGATCCAGTCGAGATAGGTGCGGATCACGCCGTACTCGGCCGCCGCCGCCGGGAGCCGCTCGAGCCGGCCGAGCTCGCGGTCGACCGCCTTCCGCGCCTCCTCGGGCAGCTCGATCGCGTCGAGCCGCGTGCGCAGCTCGTTCAGCTCCGCGTGCTCCGGGTCGCCCTCGCCGAGCTCCTCCTGGATCGCCTTCAGCTGCTGCCGGAGGTAGAACTCGCGCTGCCCCTTCTCGAGCTCCGACTGCACCTGCGACTGGATCTTCGTGCCGAGCTCGAGCACCTCCAGCTCGCGGTTGAGCAGGAGGGCCGTCTCGCGCAGGCGCGCCTCGACGTCCGCCAGCTCCAGCAGGCGCTGCTTCTCCTCCGTCTTCAGCCGCATCGTCGAGGCGACGAGGTTGCAGAGCGCGCCGGGGTCGTCGACCGCCGCCGCCGCCAGCTGGAGCTCCTCCGGGAGGTAGGGGAGCAGCCCGATCACGCGCCCGAACAGCGACTGGACGTTCCGAGTCAGCGCCTCGACCTCACGCGACTCCTCGGCGACGTCGGGGACGACCTCGATCTCGCCGACGAGGTACGGCGCGTCTTCGACGCCACGGACGAGCCGGATCCGCGAGAGGCCCTGGACGAGCACGCGGAGCGTCCCGTCGGGCACCTTCATCATCTTGTGGATCAGCGCCGCGGTACCGACGTCGTAGAGGTCGTCGAACCCCGGCTGCTCGACCGACGCATCGCGAACCGTCACGAGCGCGAGCAGGCGCTCCCCCGCGACGACGTCCTCGACGAGCCGTACCGACCGCTCCTGCCCGATCGCGAGCGGTGCCATCGACTCGGGGAAGACGACCGTCTCCTTCAGCGGCAGCACCGGAAGGAGGCCCGGGATCTCCAGCTCGCCCTCGACGGGGCGGTCGAGCTCGACCGGCAGCTCAGTCACGCGCCGACACCTCGATCGGGACGGTGACGGGGCGGGGCGGGCGGTCGGCGATCGGGAGCACGATCGTGAGCAGGCCGTGCTCGTACGAGGCGGTCGCCCGCTCGACGTCGACCTCCTCCGGGAGCTGGAGGTGCCGCTCGAACGGGCCGATCTCGATCTCGAGCTGCAGCACGCGGCCGCCGGACGGGCGCCGGCGGACACCCTTGACGAGGAGCTCCGTGGGCGTCGCGTCGACGTGGACGTCCGCCGCGTCGACGCCGGCGAGCTCGAAGGTGAAGTGGAGCGCGGCCGGGTCGTCGGTGCGGACGCAGTCGACGTTCGGCCGGAAGCCCCGGCGGAGCCCCGAGAAGCGCGGCACCTGCCACAGGTCCGCGAACAGCTCCTCGATCTCCTCCGGGAGGCCGCGGATGTCGCGCTCGCGGGCCATGGCGGAGAGCGTACCCAGCGTAGGATGGAGGCAACCCGTGCCGCCGCTCGGACGCATCCTGAAGGCCCTCGGCGCCGTCGTCGCGGCGCTCGTCTACGTGTGGGTGGCCGCGGTCCGAGCGCTCCCGCGCGTGAAAGCGCGGAAGGCTGCGCGCAACATCGGCCCGCGCGGGCGGGCGCGTCGGGCGCGCGGCTGACCCGGATCACGGAGCTCGTCCCCAGGCACCGGCTGTCGTCGTGGCGCGCCGGCCCGTCGCAGTCGCCCTCCGCGCCCCCGCCCGCGAGCCCGTACACGACGCGCAGACCCTCCTAACGAGGCGCTCACACGACCGAAGTACGGTCGTCAAATGAGAAAAATCGTCTTCCTATTGATGCTCCTGCTGCCCCTCGGAGCGGCAGCGCCGGCCGAGGCGTCCCGCTACGCGCGCTACGGCGTGCAGGACGACGCGTGGCTCGCCTCCGGTCCCGGCACGCTGGAGCAGCGCCTCGACCTGCTCGAGAAGCTCGGTGTCGACCTCGTCCGCTACACGATCCGGTGGGACCAGGTCGCCCAGCGGCGGCCGGCGAACGCGCGCTCGAGCGCCGACCCCGCGTACGCGTGGGGGGCGGCGGACGACGTCCTGCGCGGCCTGCGCGAGCGGCGGATCGCGACCGTCGTCACGCTCCTCGGCACGCCCAGGTGGGCCAACGGCGGCCGCGCGTGGCAGGTGGCGCCGACGCGCGGCGGCGACTTCGCGGCCTTCGCCGTCGCGACGGCGCGGCGCTATCCCTGGACCCGCGACTGGACGATCTGGAACGAGCCGAACCAGCGGCGCTGGCTCAGCCCCGTGTCGGCGCGGACGTACGTCCAGCGGCTGCTCAACCCCGCGTACACGGCGCTGAAGGGCGTCAACCGCGGCAACCGGGTGGCGGGCGGAGTGACGGCCCCGCGCGGGAACAGCGGCGGCCTGTCGCCGGTCGCCTTCATCCGCGGGATGAAGGCCGCGCGGGCGCGTCTCGACGCGTACGCCCACCATCCGTACCCGACGCGCCCGAGGCAGGAGACGCCGCGCTCCGGCGGCTGTGCGCGTTGCACGACGATCACGATGGCGACCCTGGATCGTCTCATCCGCGAGGTGCAGCGCGCCTGGCCCCGGAAGCGGATCTGGCTGACCGAGTACGGCTACCAGACCCGGCCTCCGGACCGCGCGCTGGGCGTGACGATGGCGCAGCAGGCGCGCTACCTCTCGGAGGCCGCGCACAAGGTGTGGACGGCACCGTACGTCGACATGCTCGTCAACTTCCTCGTCCGGGACGACCGCTGGCTCGCCGGGTGGCAGAGCGGCGTGTTCTCGACCACCGGTGTGGCGAAGCCGGCCTACAACGCGTTCCGCCTCCCCCTCGCGCAGGTCTCGCGCCGTGGCCTCCGCACGGTCGTGTGGGGTCAGGTGCGGCCACGGTCGGGCAAGCAGCCGTACCGCATCCGGCAGCTCCGGGACGGACGTTGGCACTGGGTCGGTGGGAACCGGTGGACGAGCGCGCGCGGCGCCTTCTCGACCGCCGTCCGAGCCGGCAAGGGCTCGCGCCTGCAGCTGTGGTCGCCCCGCGACCGTGCCTGGGGCGTCGTCCTCACGGTGCGGTAGAGGCGTTTCGCGGACGGGGGCGGCGGGGTAGCCGCCGTGACGATGCGGACATTGCTCGTCACGGCGGCGCTTGCCGTTCTGGTCGCGCCGGCCGCGGCGTCCGCGGCCCCGACGGTGCGTTACGGGATCCAGGACGACGCCTGACTCGCCCACGGAACCGGCACGCTCGACGGTCGCGTCCGGTCGCTGCAGCGGCTCGGCGTGGAGGTCGTCCGCTTCACGATTCCGTGGAATCGCACCGAGCCGCGCCGTGGCCGCTTCGACTGGCGGATTCCCGACGCGGTGCTCCCGGCCCTCCGGAAGCGCGGGATCCGGCCGCTCGTGACGCTCACGGGGACGCCGCGCTGGGCGAACGGCGGCAGGGCCCCGAACGTCGCGCCCAGACATGCGGCCGACTTCGCGCGGTTCGCCGCGGCCGTCGCGGCCCGCTACCCCTGGGTGCGGGACTGGTCGATCTGGAACGAGCCGAACCAGGCGCGGTTCCTGCGCCCGGCCAGCCCGCGGACGTACGTGACGCGGTTGCTCAACCCCGCCCACGCCGCCATCCACCGACGCGTCCGCAGCGCGCGCGTCGCCGGCGGCGAGACGGCGCCGCGCGGGAACACCGGCGGCGTCTCGCCCGTCGCCTGGATCCGTGGGATGCGTGCGGCCGGCGCGAGGCTCGACGCCTACGCCCACCATCCGTACGCGCTCAGCCGGTTCGAGACGCCGTTCGGGGGCGGTTGCGGGCACTGCTCCACGCTGACGATGGCGACGCTCGAGCGGCTCCTCCGCGAGGTCGGCCGCGCGTGGCCGGGGAAGCGGGTCTGGCTGACCGAGTACGGCTACCAGACGAACCCGCCCGACCGGCTGCTCGGCGTCTCGCACGACGCGCAGGCGCGGTACCTTGGCGACGCCGCCCTGCGCGCCTACCGGGCGCCGCGGGTCGACCTCCTGATCCACTTCCTCGTCCGGGACGAGGAGGACCTCGGCCGGTTCCAGAGCGGCCTGTACACGTCGTCGGGGGCGCCGAAGCCGGCCGCCGCGGCGTTCCCGCTCCCGCTCGCGTCGTCCGGGCGCGGGCGCGTCTGGGGGCAGGTGCGGCCGCGAGCCGGGCCGCAGCCGTACCGGCTCCAGCTCGTGCGGCGCGACGGCTCGACGGCCTGGCTCGGCGGCGTGCGGCGCACGACGGCCCGCGGCTTCCTCACTGCGCGGGTGCCGCGAGGCGCGACCGTGCGCCTCTACTCCGTGCGCGACCGGACGCACGGGATCCCCGTGCTCGTCCGTTAGAGGCTCCCGGGGCTCAGCGGAGCAGCGCCCAGAGCACGATCGCGACCGCGATCAGCACCGGGACGAGCGCCAGCCGCATCACCCGCCACTCGCGCCGCTCGCCCGGGCGCGCGTACGGCTCTGGGACGAACGGGTCGCGGTCGGACGCCGGCTGCCGCGGCAGCTCGTCCTCGCCCGTCAGGACCTCGGGGTCCGGCTGCACCAGGCGCTCGCGCTCGTCGGCCACGAGCAGACCTTACCGACGCCTAACGAACCCGAAACGGGCGCCGAACGACCGGGGCGTACGGTCTGCCCGTGAGGCTCATCGTCACGTTCGCCGGCATGTTCGCCCTCGCGGTTCTCGTGTTGCCGGTCCATCCGTAGGAGATCACGCTGCGGGCGGCGGCGAGCCGGCTCCGTTCCCGGGGCTACGCGCCGTCGTGGGCGCGACCCGGTACCCGACTCCCCGCACGCTCTCGAGGACATCGGCGCCGCGGGGATCGCGCGCGAGCTTCCGTCGCAGTCGCGCCACGTGGACGTCGGCGACGCGCGACGCTCCGCCGTCCAGGCCGCCCCACAGGCGCCCGACGATCTCGTCGCGCGTGTACGCACGTCCCGGCTCCTCCGTCAGGAGCTCGAGCAGGTGGAACTCGGAGGGCGTCAGGTGGACGCGCGTGTTCCCGACGAACACGGCGTGCCGGACGAGGTCAATGCGGATGTCGCCGACCTGTCGCACCGACGCGGCACCGACGGTCGGATCCTGCTCGCCGATAACCGCACGCATGCGTCGTACGAGCTCGTCCTGGCCCCGCAGCGCCACGGTCTCGATCGCGAAGGCGGCATGGACGCACAGCATGTCGATGAGCGCCTCGTCCTCGCGCGCCAGCTGCGACCCCATCGTCCGCAGGCGCAGGATCCCGAAGCGCCGGTCGCCCACGCGGAGCTCCCGTTCCAGCACGACCTCGCCGCGGTCGCAGCCGTAGCCCGACCAGACCACGTCACCCGCGCCCGGTGACGGGTCGAGGAGCGTGAAGCTTGCGCAGTCGGTGCGTGACAGCGCGCGGGCGGCGTGGACGAACCGCTTCACCGCGGCATCGAGCGTGGTGGCCCCGGAGAGCGCCGATGCCGCGTCGTACAGGCGCGCCATGCGCCCGGGATCGCGGAGCAGCGCGTCCACCGACTCGCGAGAAGGCGTCGTCATCCGGAGCGGTCCCCCAACCGGCCGGAGCATGCCCCACCGGTCACGCTGCGGCATCGTGGCACGGCCGCCTCGCCGACGCGGACAAGTACGTATCTCGGGGAGATTCTTATGGCGAAATCTTCACGAATCTGTCGCCGTATCGCGACGAAAGTCCCCGCGCGGTGGACGACACTCGTGCCGAACGGGACGTCGGGAACTGGCGGAAGGGGGTGCGTCCATGGTGAAAGCCACGCCCGCGCGATCACTGCTCCCGCGGAGCGCGGCCGGATCTGTCGGCGCTTGCTGCGGTGGCGGCCGCACCCGAGGCTGGGAGGGCGGGCGCCGTACGGACGGCAACGACTGAAGCGAAAGGATGGCGAGAACCGTGAACAGCTTTGCGAAACGTCTAGCGCTCGTGGTGGCGGCCGTGGTGGTCGTGCCGCTGGCGCTCACTGCGGGAGGCGTCGCGAAGGGTCCGCCCAGTGCTCCCGGTGAGGATGAGGAGGGCGCGGCGAACAACCTCTCCGTGCCCGCGATCTTCGTCCCTGGTACGGCGGGATCGCCGTTCGTCGGGACGTGCAGCGACGGCGACGACTCCCAGGATCCAGCCGGGTTGATCGGGGTGGACCTCGACGGTGACGGGATCGCCGACGACCACCTGGGCTACTACGTCCAGGGTGTCGCCACCTGGCAGGCCGACTGCGCTACTGCAGCCGACAACGCCGTCACCGCGCGGGCGGAGTGGGGCGACAACCTCACGAGCGCACCGCTGAAGGCGGGCACCCCGATTCGTGTCGAGATCGGCTTCCTCGCCGACCCGACCGCGTACCCGATGCCGGGCTACACCGTCGTGAAGCTCGACCCGACCCTGCTCGATCGGGAGTCTCACTACGGCACCCTCGGCATCGAGGAGAGCCCGTTCCCGGAGGCGCGGGTGTGGAACGCCGGCGTCACCGTGGACATCAGGAGCGACACCACCGTAGTGGCGAACGTCGTTCCCTACACGGCCGAGGTCAACTCCACCGGACGCGTCGTCTACGGCTTCAACTGGCAGAAGCCGGTGGCCGGTACGTACACGATCACGGTGTACGCGCCGACGATCGCGCTCAGCACGGCTGACGCCGGAACCGTCTCCGCCGACGGCCACACGGTCACGCTCGACGTGACCGTGGGCACGAAGGGCGGCGGGGGCGGCGGCGGCGGAGGAGGAGGCGGCGGCGGCGGCCACGGCGGGCCTCCGGCCGCCACGGTCGACGAGGCGCCGGCGCCCGTGGTCGCGCCCGAGCCGACCGTCGACACCGGCAACGGTGCCGGCGGCGGAGGAAGGGGCCGCTAGCAGGTCCGGCGGGCGACGTTCGACGAAGCCCGTCCCCCCGCGTGCAGGCCGGGGAGGAGGCGACTCCTCCCCGGCCTCACGCGTTCTGCGGAACGGGGGCGCGGCTCGCGCGAAGTAGCATCCGCGCGGATGGCGAAGGGGCTCGTCTGCGCGGGAGGAGAGGCGACGCGGCTCGGGGAGCTCACCCGGGTCGCGAACAAGCACCTGCTGCCGGTGGGGCGGTGGCCGATGATCTACTACCCGCTGCAGCTCCTCCAGCTGGCCGGGATCCACGAGGTGCTCGTCGTCACCGGCAAGGGGCACGCGGGGCAGATGATCGACCTGCTCGGTGACGGCCGGCTCGCCGCCCGCGGCTCCGACGAGCCCCTGCTCGAGCTGGACCTCACCTACAAGGTGCAGACGCATGCCGGGGGGATCGCGCAGGTGGTCGGGATGGCGCGCGACTTCGCCGCCGGCGAGCCGCTCGTGGTCGTGCTCGGCGACAACATCTTCGAGCACTCGCACCGCGACGAGCTCGCACGCTGGGCCGCCGACGGCGACGGCGCGCAGATCTTCGTCAAGGATGTCCCCGACCCGGAGAACTTCGGCGTCGTCGTCTACGGCGAGGACGGCCGCGTCACCGACATCGTGGAGAAGGCCGGCGTCGTCGACCGTCGCTACGACGCGCCGCCGACGAGCCACGCGGTCGTCGGCCTCTACTGCTACCCGGCGGACGTCTTCGACGTGATCGCCTCGCTCGCGCCCTCCAGCCGCGGCGAGCTCGAGATCACGGACGTCAACCGCCACTACGCGCAGCGCGGCCAGCTCGCCGTCGTCGAGGTGCGGGGCTGGTGGGAGGATGCGGGCAAGCACTGGCAGCACCTCGCCGAGATCGGCAGCACGATCGAGGCGACCGGGGTGAACAAGTGACCGGCGTGCGCGTGCTCCCGCTACGGCGGTACGAGGACGACCGCGGCTGGTTCATGGAGCTCCGCCGCGAGAGCCTGCTGCCGGCCCGGACGCTGCAGACGAACGTCTCCTTCTCGCGGGTGGGCACCGTCCGGGGGCTCCACTACCACGAGCGCGGCCAGGACGACCTCTTCGTCTGCCTCGACGGGATGATCCGCGTGGTCGTGCTCGACCGCTCGAGCGGCGAGACGTTCGTCCTCGACGTCGGGGACGAGAACCCCGCCGCCGTGTGGGTTCCCGGGCACCACGCCCACGGCTTCGAGGCGCTCACGGACGCGCTCGTGCTCTACCACGTCACGCGCGAGTACGACCCCTCCGACCCCGACGAGCACGGGATCCCGTGGGACGACGAGCGGGTCCGCCACCTCTGGAGCACCGGATCGCCGATCCTCTCGGAACGGGACGCCGCCGCGTCCTGATCACCGGCGCCGGCGGCCAGCTCGGCCGGGCGCTGGCGGAGGCGTTCGCCGCGGACGACGTGGTCGCCCTGACGCACGCCGACTGGGACGTCGCGCTGCCGCCGCCACGCCTCGAGCGGCAGCCGGACCTCGTCCTCCACGCCGCCGCGTGGACGGACGTGGACGGCGCCGAGGACGACCCCCAGGGCGCGGCGGCCGTGAACGTCGGCGGCACGCAGCACGCCGCCGAGCTCGGGGCGCCGCTCGTCGCCTACTCCTCCGACTATGTCTTCGACGGGCGGAAGCGCGAGCCGTACCTCGAGTCCGACGCGACGAACCCGCAGGGCGCGTACGGGCGGACGAAGCTCCACGCGGAGGGAGCTGCCGGCGAGCGCGCGTGGATCGTGCGGAGCTCGTGGCTGTTCGGCCCGACGGGCCACAACTTCGTCCGCACGATGCTGCGTCTCGGGGCGGAGCGTGACGAGGTCGCCGTCGTCGACGACCAGCGGGGCTGCCCGACCTACGTGGGGCATCTCGCCGCGGCGACGCGGGCGATCGTCGCGCTGCCGTTCGGCCTCTACCACGTCGCGGCGGACGGCGACTGCACGTGGGCCGACTTCGCGGAGGCGATCTTCGCGGAGACCGGCCTCGCGTGCCGCGTCCGGCGGATCTCGACGGCAGAGCTCGGACGGCCGGCGCCGCGGCCGGCGTACTCCGTCCTCCGCAGCGCGAATCCGGAGACGCCGCGCCTGCCGAACTGGCGGCAGGGGCTCCGCGAGTGCCTCGATCGGATCGCATGGCCGACTACCGCTTCCTGACCACCTGGCTGCTCGACTGCAATCCGATCGCTTGCTGGGACGCCCTCCACGAGCCCGAGCGCTGGCCGGAGTGGTGGCGCGGCGTCCGCTCCGTCGCGAAGCTCCCACCCGGCGACGACGACGGTGTCGGCGCCGTCTACCGGAACGCGTGGCGCAGCGTGATGCCGTACACCGTGCGGTTCGACGTGCGCACGACCCGGCTCGAGCGCCCGCACCTGATCGAGGTCGAGGCGCGGGGAGAGCTCGCCGGCACCGGCCGCTGGCGCATCTTCGGCGGGGACGCCGTCGCCGTCACCTATGAATGGAACGTCCGCACGACGCGCCCGTGGATGAACGCGCTTGCGCCGGTCGCACGCCCGGTCTTCGAGTGGAACCACAACGCGGTGATGCGGTGGGGCGGGGAGGGACTGGCCGAACTGCTGGGGGCGCGGCTTCTGGCGTCCAGCTAGCCTCAGCCCGGTGCGCGTCCTCGTGACAGGCGGCGCGGGCTTCATCGGCTCGCACTTCGCCCGCCGCCTCGCCCGGGGCGGCGACGAGGTCGTGGTGCTCGACAAGCTGACGTACTCGGGCAACCGCGCGAACCTCGAGGACGTCGAGCACGAGTTCGTCGAGGGGGACATCTGCGACCCGGACGCGGTCGCCGAGGCCGGGGCCGGCTGCGGCGCCGTCGTCAACTTCGCGGCGGAGACGCACGTCGACCGCTCGATCCTCGGCCCGGCCGAGTTCATCCAGACGGACGTCGCCGGGACGCAGGTGCTGCTCGACTGGTGCCGCGCGACGGGCGCGAGGCTCGTGCACGTCTCGACCGACGAGGTCTACGGCGACCTCGAGGAAGGCGGCGCGTCGCGGGAGGGCGACCCGCTGCGCCCGTCGAGCCCGTACTCGGCGTCGAAGGCGGGGGGCGACCTCCAGGTGCTCGCGTACGTCCGCACCTACGGCGTCGACGCCTGCATCACGCGCGGCGCGAACACGTACGGGCCGAACCAGTACCCGGAGAAGCTCGTCCCGCTGATGGTCACGAACGCGCTCGACGGGGAGCCGCTGCCGGTCTACGGCGACGGCCGCCAGCGGCGCGAGTGGCTCCATGCGGAGGATCACTGCGCCGGGGTCGAGCTCGTGCTGCGCGAGGGCCGCGGTGGCGAGGTCTACAACGTCGGCGGGGAGGAGCGCGAGAACCTCGAGCTCGTCGCGCGCATCGTCGAGCTGACACGCGCGGACTCGGGTCTCATCCGGCACGTCGCCGACCGCCCGGGCCACGACCGGCGGTACTCGCTCGACTCGTCGAAGCTGCGCGGGCTGGGGTGGGAGCCGGCGCGCACCCTCGCCGACGGGCTCGAGCAGACGGTCGCCTGGTACCGGGAGAACCGGTCCTGGTGGGAGCCGATCAAGTCCGGGGAGTTCCGCCGCTTCTACGAGCAGCAGTACGCCGACCGCCTCGGCGCGTGAGCGAGGGCCTCGAGGCGGCCGCCGGGCTGCTCGAC
>DATHTC010000390.1:0-1836 GCA_035463735.1 Gaiellaceae bacterium
CGAGCCGCTCGAGCGCGGAATCGTCGTGGGCGGCGAGCTGCGCGATCCCGACGCGCTCGCCGAGGCGCTGAAGGAGTTCTTCGACCGGCACAAGCTGCCGAAGCGAAACGTCCGTCTCGGCCTCGCCAACAACCGCATCGGCGTGCGCACGCTCGAGGTGCTCGGGATCGACGACACGAAGCAGCTCGCCAACGCGATCCGGTTCCGCGCCCAGGAGGTGCTGCCGATCCCGATCGAGGAGACCGTGCTCGACTACCAGGTGCTCGAGGAGGGGAGGACGGACGAGGACGAGAGCCTGCGCCGCATCCTGCTCGTCGTCGCCTACCGCGAGCTCGTCGACCGCTACGTCGACGCCTGCCGCCGGGCGGGGTTGCGGCTCGCCGGCATCGACCTCGAGGCGTTCGCGCTCCTGCGCGCGCTCGGCGCGCCGCGAGGCGAGGACGCCGGCGGCTCGGCGCTCGTCGCCGTCGCCGTCGGGCACGACCGCACCACGCTCGCCGTCTCGGACGGGCGCACCTGCGAGTTCACGCGCGTGCTCGAATGGGGCGGCCATGCGCTCGACGTCGCGGTCGCGCGCGCGCTCGACATGGCTCCGTCCGCGGCCGAGCCGCTGAAGCGCGCCCTCTCGCTGCACGGGGCCGAGGTCGTCGACGGCCTCACGGCCGAGCAGGCGGAGGCGGCGCGGGAGGCGATGCGCAAGCAGGTCAACGCGTTCGCGCGCGAGCTCGTCTCCTCGCTCCAGTTCTACCAGGGGCAGCCGGACTCGCTGCCGATCGCGGCGATCACGCTCACGGGTGGGACGTCCCACCTCGCGGGGCTGGCGCAGGAGCTGCGGCGGCTGATCGGCGTCCCGGTGGAGGTCGGCGACCCGCTCGCCCGCGCCGAGCTCGGCAAGAAGGTGCGCGAGGACGACCAGGTCGGCTCGTTCGCGATCGCCGTCGGGCTGGGGATCGAGGACTAGCGGTGCGCGCCGTCAACCTCCTCCCGAAGGACGGCGGTCGCGCGCGCGGGGAGCGCCGGCGCGAGGCGCCGAGACGCCTGCCGCTGCTCGTCGGCGGGCTCCTGGGCGCGCTCGTCCTCGGGCTCGTCGGGGTGCTGACGCTCTCGGCGAGCGGCGCCGTCTCGGACAAGCAGGCGCAGCTCGACGCCCTGAACGCCACCATCGCCGCCCTGCCGCCGCCGCCCGCCGGCCCGCCGGCGCAGGACGCCGCGCTCGCGGCGCAGCGCACGCAGCGCGAGGCCGCGCTGAATGCCGCGCTCTCGCGTCGCGTCGCGTGGGACCGCGTGCTGCGGCGCTTCTCGCTCGTGCTGCCGGAGGACGTGTGGCTGACGGGGCTGACGCTGAGCTCGCCGACGCCCGCGAGCTCCCCCGCGGGGACGCCGGCGTCGACCGCGCCGACCGGCTTCACCATGACCGGCTTCACCTACTCGCACGACGCGGTCGCGCGCCTGCTCTCGCGACTCCAGGTCGTCCCCGACCTCGCGAACGTCCAGCTCCAGTCGAGCACACGCACGAAGCTGAAGGGGCGGACCGTCGTCTCGTTCTCGGTCGCGGCCGCCGTCCGCAGCGGGAGCGCGGCCTCGTGAGCGCCCCTGCGAAGGAGCGGAAGCTGTCCCAGGGCGCGCAGCTCGCGATCGTCGCCGTCGTCGTGCTCGCCCTCGCCGCGGCCGGCTGGTTCCTGCTGGTCTCCCCGAAGCGCGCGGACGCCGCCGATCTCGACGCGCAGATCGCGGACGCCCAGCTGCGGCTCGCGCAGGCGCAGATCGCGTCGAGGCGCGACCCCGCGCCGCCGGTCGAGACCGGCGCCCTCTGCCGGCTCGCCCGCGCGATGCCGG
>DATHTC010000391.1:0-10906 GCA_035463735.1 Gaiellaceae bacterium
GGTCAGCGTCTTCACCGGCAAGCGCAAGGCGGGCGGCGGGTTCGCGGGGACGTACGTCGACGTGCCGAAGGGGCTCGAGCGGGCGTCTGGCAACTTCGGCGCGGCGCTGATCGGCTCGAAGCGGGAGCTCGCCCTGACCCAGCTCGGCGTGGAGCGCGCGCGGCGGCTCGCGCCCGACTACGCGCTCGACTGGAACCGGTTCGCGAGCGGGATCTCGGGCCAGCTCGGCAGCCGCACCGTCGGCTACGCCTACGCGCTCGCCCACGAGGGAGCGATCCTGCGCTCGGGCGCGGGGGGCGTCCGGCGCCACGCGATCGACGGCGGCGCGCTCCCGTTCACCCCGCGGACGAAGTCGCAGACGGCGAGCGCGGCGAAGCTCGTCAGCGCCACCGCGATCGTCAAGGCGCTCCACGACCGCGGCCTCGACGTCGACGCGAGGATCGCCCCGTTCCTCCCCGACTGCCTCGAGCAGGGGCCCGGCGTGTCGACGATCACGTTCCGGCAGATCCTGAACCACACGACCGGCCTGCCCGGCGCGCGCGGCTCGGGGACGCAGGAGAGCTGCAACGGGCGCGACCCGTACGAGTGCCTGCTCGACATCCTGAAGCGCGGCCGTGAGGTGTCCCGCGACCGCGC
Organism: Gaiellaceae bacterium; assembly: GCA_035463735.1. Classification (GTDB taxonomy): domain Bacteria; phylum Actinomycetota; class Thermoleophilia; order Gaiellales; family Gaiellaceae; genus DATHTC01. The sequence goes on from DATHTC010000391.1 coordinate 637, forward strand.
CTACAACAACAAGGCGTACGACCTGCTCCGCTTCCTCGTCCCGCTCGTGGGCGACCGGGACGGCGCGATGTTCGACTTCGAGCTGTTCCGGTGCAAGAACACGGCGGGCATCCTCCACGGGCGGATCGCCGAGCGGTTCGCCCGCTACGTCCGCCACGTGATCCTGAAGCCGGTCGGCTCGGACGGCAGCTGGCTCCCGTCGGGCGAGTTCTCGCTGAACTACAACTGCGACTCGGAGACCCGGTTCCGCTGCTCGCCGGACCGGAAGGGCGAGCGGATGACCTCCGAGTACTTCCTCCGCACCGGGAGCGGCAAGATGGCGATGTCCGCGCTCGACTACGTGCGCTTCCTGAGCGCGCTCGACCGCGGCCTGATCGTGCCGCGCCCGCTCGTCGAGTCGATGAAGACCGACAGCCTCGGCTTCGACCGCTTCATCGGCGGAGCTGCGGGCCGGTACTACTGGAAGAACGGCGGCTGCCCCTCGCTCTCGAACCCGAGCTGGGATCGCGGGTGCGCGACGCTCGCGATCACGTTCCCGGGCGACGTCCAGGCGTACGTCACGATCAACTCGAGCAACAACACCTACACCCAGCGCCTGAAGACGACCCTCCGGAACGCGTTCGACAACGCGCTCCGGTAGCCGTCGGGGCGGGAGACGGCGGTGACGCGGGGCCTGCGCGCGCGGGCCCCGCGCACGGTCCCCCGGCGGACGCGCGGTCTAAGGTGTGGCGGTGCGAGAACGCCCCGACCCCGCCGTCGTCGTCTCGGCGCGCGGCGTCGTCAAGCGGTACGGGAGCACGGTCGCGCTCGCCGGGCTCGACGCCGACATCGGCCCCGGGATCACCGGGCTGCTCGGGTCGAACGGCGCGGGCAAGACCACCTTCCTCTCGCTCCTGCTCGGGCTCCGTTCGCGCGACGGCGGGGAGCTGCGGGTGCTGGGCGAGGACCCGGCGACGGCCGGCCTCCGCCTCCGCGCGACGATGGGCTACGCGCCGGAGCACCACGACCTCCCGGCCGAGCTCTCCGCGGCCGACCTCGTCCGGCACCTCGCCGAGATCCACCTCCTCCCCACGCGCGCGGCGATCCAGCGTGCGAACGAGGCGCTCTGGCTCGTCGGCCTCGGCGAGGAGCGGTTCCGGCACGTCGGCTCGATGTCGACCGGCCAGCGCCAGCGGGTGAAGCTCGCCGCGGCGATCGCCCACGATCCGGAGCTCGTGCTCCTCGACGAGCCGACGGACGGCCTCGACCCGATGCAGCGGGCCGAGATGCTCGCGCTCGTGCGCCGGATCGGGACGCAGTTCGGCATGCACATCGTCGTCTCCTCGCACCACCTCGAGGAGGTCGAGCGCATCTGCGACGCCGTCGTCATCGTCGAGGGCGGCGAGGTCGTCCGCGCGGGCCGGCTCGCCGAGCTTCGCCGCGGCCCCGAAGGGCTCGTGGTCGAGGTCGACGACCGCGCGGACGAGCTCGCGCGGATGCTCAGGGCGGACGGCTACGAGGTGACGGCCTCCGACGGGACGCTCCTCCTCGACCCCGCCGAGGGCGTGCACGAGGCGGTCCGCGACGCGGTCGCCGAGCTGGGAGTCGGGCTCCGCCGCCTCGGCCCCCGTGGGCGCACGCTCGAGGACGTCTACCTCGAGGCCGGCCGGTGAGCGGCGGCTCGGACGCGCACGTCTTCGGCCTCGGCTACCGGCGGTACGAGGGCCCGCGCCTCCGCCCCGCTGCGGCGGTCGTCGCCCTGGCCCTCTTCACGCTCCGCCGCGTGCTCGGTGTCGGCCGCGGCGGGCGGCACAAGGTGCTGCCCGCGATCACGCTCGCGGTCGCCTACGTCCCCGCGCTCGTCTCGGTGGTGGTCGCCGTGCTCCTCGACGACCTGGGGGTCGACGACCTGATCTCCTACGGCGAGTACACGCTCTTCATCGGCAGCGCCGTCGCCCTGTTCGCGGCGCTCGTCGCGCCGGAGGCGCTCTGCCCCGACCGGCGGAGCGGGATGCTCGGCCTCTACCTCGCCGGGCCGCTCGACCGCACCCGCTACGTCCTCGCCAAGGGCGCCGCCGTGCTCGCGGCGATGCTCGCGATCACCGTCGGGCCGCTCCTGTTCATGCTCCTCGCCTACGTGGTCGCCGGCCACGGCCCGCCCGCCGGCGAAACGCCCGGGCTGCTGCTCCGGATCCTCGCAGTCGGGGTCCTGACGGCGCTCCTCTACGCGTCCGTGTCGCTGGCCGTCTCCAGCTTCACCACCCGGCGCGCCGCCGCGGCGGTCGCGATCGTCCTGCTCGTGCTCGTGCCGCCGTCCGTCTCGGGGACCGCGATCGAGAGCGCGGGCGCCCCCGACGAGCTCGACCTGATCGGCTTCCCGCTCGTCGCCTCCGAGCTCTCGTACCGGATCTTCGACGAGCCGGCGACCGACGACGCGCCGATCCACGACGTCTCGACGTGGCTCGTCGCGGGCTCGCTCGTCGCCGTCGTCGCGGTGGGGGCGGCGGTCGCGTGGCTCCGCTACCGCCGCCTCGAGGCGTTCCGATGAGCGCCCCGGCACACGACGGCGAGGCGCGGATCGTCGCCGACGGCGTCTCGAAGTGGTTCGGCCCGCTCGTCGCCGTGTCGGACGTCAGCTTCGACCTCGGCCCCGGCGTGACGGCGCTCCTCGGCCCGAACGGCGCGGGCAAGTCGACGATGCTGCGGCTCCTCTGCGGCCTCGCCCGCCCCTCGCGCGGAACGGTGCGCGTGCTCGGCCGGGATCCGCGCGCGGACCCCGGCGTCGCCCGGCACCTCGGACTCGTGCCGCAGCAGGAGGGCGTGTTCGACCCGCTCACTGCCCTCGACTTCGTCCGCCTCTCGGCCACCCTCCAGGGCCTCCCCGACGCCCGCGGCGCGGCGGCGCGGGCGCTGGAGCAGGTCGGGCTCGACCCCGCCGACGGCCGCCGGCTGCCGACGTACTCGAAGGGGATGCGCCAGCGCGTGAAGGTGGCGCAGGGAATCGTCCACGACCCGTCCGTCCTCTTCCTCGACGAGCCGCTGACCGGCCTCGACCCCCGGCAGCGCGCCGACATGATCCGGCTCTTCCGCCGCTTCGGCGACGAGGGGCGCTGCGTGCTCGTCTCGAGCCACGTGCTCGACGAGGTCCAGCGTCTGGGGTCGCGGATCCTGGTCATGTCGCAGGGACGACTCGCCGCAGCCGGCGACTTCCGCGAGCTGCGCGCCCTGATCGACGACCGTCCCAACCGCGTCCGCGTGCGCTGCGACCGGCCCCGCGAGCTGGCGGGGGCGCTGCTCGAGGCCGGCGTGGCCGTCGGCGCCCGCGTCGACGGGAGCGAGGTCGTCGAGCTCGACGCGCCCGACGCCCGGCGTCTCGCGCGGGCACTGGCGCCCGTCGCGCGCGACCGCGGCGCGACGCTCCTCGAGGTCAGCCCGCTCGACCAGGACCTCGAGGGCGTGTTCCGCCACCTCGTGCAGCGGTGACCACCGTCGCCTCCGACCGCGGCCCGGGCACGACGACGTCCGTGGGCGTCCTCTACCGGCTGCTCCTGCGCACGCAGATCACGGTCGCCCGCCTCCTCGGAATCGCCGCGCTGGGCGCGCTCGCCGTGCTCCTCGGGGCGCTCGCGCGCGCGGACGACGATCCCGCCCAGGCGGCGGCGGAGATCGTGGCGGCATACGGCTTCGGCATGCTCGTCCCGCTCGCCACCCTCTGGCTCGGGACGTCCGTCCTCGGCGACCTCGTCGAGGACCGGCTGCTCGTCTACCTCTGGCTGAAGCCCGTCGCGCGCTGGCAGCTGCCGGCGGCCGCGGTGCTCGCGACGGCCACCGTCGTGGCGCCGCTGACCGCGCTGCCGCTCGCCGCCACCGCCCTCGTCGCGGGCGCAGGGGACGTGGTGCTCCCCGCGCTCGCCGCGGCCGCGCTCGCCGCGCTCGCGTACGCGGGGCTGTTCGTCGCGGCGGGGCTCTGGCTTCGCCGCGCCGTCTGGTGGGGCCTCGCCTACGTCCTGCTCTGGGAGAACGTCGTCGCCTACGCCGCGGAGGGACCCGCCCGCTTCACCGTCTCCGAATGGGCGCGCTCGCTCCTCCAGGCCGCGCCCGGCGTCGACGTGCCGCTCGGCGTCCGCTCCGCAGAGGCGGCGCTGGTCGTCCTGCCCGCGGTCGGGGTCGCCGGCTGGCTGCTGGCGACGGTGCGCTACGGGCGCGCCGACGTGGACTGACGCGGACGAGGCGCCTGAGGGCGTCCGCCCGCGCGACGGGCGAACGCTAGCCGCCGTGGCCGAGCACGGGGTGCGGCCGGTACGGCTCCTCGAGCCGCGCCAACTCCTCGTCCGAGAGCGAGAGCTCGGCCGCGGCCAGCGCGTCCTCCACGTGGCCGAGCTTCGTCGCCCCCACGATCGGGGCCGTCACGCCGGGCCGGTGGAGGAGCCAGGCGAGCGCGACCTGCGCCGGCGGCACGCCGCGGTCGGCGGCGGCCTCCGCGGCCCGCTCGATCACGTCGAAGTCCTCGGGGGCGCTGTAGAGGCGGTCGGCGAAGTCGTCGGTCTCGGCGCGCGTCGTCCGTCGCTCCCCCTCTCGTGTCCGCGTGCCCGCGAGGAGCCCGCGCGCGAGCGGGCTCCACGGGAGCACGCCGACGCCCAGGTCGAGGCACTGCGGGATCATCTCGCGCTCCTCCTCGCGGTAGACGAGGTTGTAGTGGTTCTGCATCGACACGAACGGCGTCCAGCCGTGGCGCTCCGCGACGCGCTGCGCCTTCGCGAACTGCCACGCGAACATGCTGCTCGCGCCGAGGTATCGCGCCTTTCCCGCCCGGACGACGTCGTGGAGCGCCTCCATCGTCTCCTCGATCGGCGTCCGCGAGTCCCAGCGGTGGATCTGGTAGAGGTCGACGTAGTCCATCCCGAGCCGGCCGAGCGACGCGTCGATGGCCGAGAGCACGTGCTTGCGCGAGAGCCCGCGTCCGTTCGGCCCCGGCGTCATCGGGAAGTAGACCTTCGTCGCGATCACGAGCTCGTCCCGTGACAGGAGCTTGGGGAGAAGGCGGCCGGTGACGACCTCGCTGCCGCCGTTCGAGTACATGTCGGCCGTGTCGAAGAACGTGATCCCGCCCTCGACCGCGCGCCGCACGATCGGCTCGGCCGCCGCCTCGTCGAGCATCCACGGGCGGCCGGGCTCGCTCGCGTAGCTCATCATCCCGAGGCACACACGCGAGACGTGCAGGCCCGTGGCGCCGAGTCTCACCTGCTCCATCGCGTGCAGCCTAGGCGCTTCGCCGCCCCTCGAGGCGGCCGTCGCTCACCCGGTGGGCTCGAAGGCGAGCGCGCTCACGATCGGTCGTGACTGCGGTGACGGCTGGTCCTGCGTCGAGTACGGCCGGTTGAGCAGATGCCGGCGGTGGACGAGCGTGGTGGAGCCGCCTCCGTCCAGGTTGATCGCGCTCTCCGCGCCGAGCTCGACCATGACGTGGGCGAGCTCGGGCATCGTCAGCCCTCCGTCCACGCGCGAGCGCCGCCCGTCGCAGGCGACGGCGACGACGAAGGCGTCCGACACGCCGAGCGCGGCCCGAGGATGCCGTCCCTCCGTGATGTCGGAGTCGAACTGCCCGGCGCCCGCCGAGAAGCCCTCGCGGTCGTCGTCGGCGTCGAAGACGACCTCCCCGTCGCGCACGAGCAGCGGCCCGGCATGGACGAGGTCGCCCGCCGGGGCCGCGGGCACGTCCTCGCGCGGGGCGAAGCGGACGTCCCCGTCCTCGACGACGACGCACGCGCGGCGCGCGTCGTACGGAGCGACGATCGCCTCGTGCGGCACGGGGCGGCCGTCGATCCACAGGTCGCCGAGCGGGCGGTAGGGGTCACGCAGGAAGAAGCCGCCGATGATCGCCTCGTCGACCTCGTGCCCCGCGCACCAGACGTCGAGGCGCTCGGTCCCGGGGAAGTGCACGACCCTCGTCCGCGTCGACCGGCGCGGGTGCCGCACCGCGTAGACGGTCGTCACCTCGCCGTCCGCCAGCTCGTGGCGCCACAGCAGGTACTCGGGGTCCGGCCCGTTCCGCGGCCGCGCTCGGGCCGTCACCCGGCCGCCACGGACGGGCCCGGGTCCGTCCACCGTCGGCCCCTCACTCCAGTGCCGCCGCGACCGCGAGCATCGCGACCGAGGCGACGGCGAGGATCGCCATCAGCGGGAGCATGAACCTGATCCACCGGTCGTAGCGCACGCCGGCGAGCGCGATGCCGGCCATGACCACCGCGCTCGTCGGGGTGACGAACCGCGCGAGGCCGGCGCCCCAGCTCCAGGCGGTGACGACGAGCGGACGCGACACGTCCGCGAAGTCTCCGAGCGGCGCGAGCAGCGGCATCGCGAGCGTGGCGTGGCCGGACGACGAGGGGATGATCGCGGCGATCCCGGTGTTGAGGATGAAGACCACGGCCGTGAACCCGACGGCGGACGTGCCGCTGACGGCGTCCTCCATCCAGCTCAGGATCGTGTCGATCGTCTGCGTGTTGTTGAGGATCACCGTCACGCCGCGGGCGAGGACGACGGCGACGCCGGCGCCGATGAAGTCGCCGAAGCCGCGCATGATGTTCCCGCTGATCTCCTTCTCGCCGAAGCCCGCGACGAGCCCGACCGCCACCGAGGCGACGACGAACAGCGCGGTGAGCTCGGGGAACCACCACCCGAGGCTCCACCAGAAGTCGTTGTCGACCGTCTCGTGCGTGACGGGATCGGCCTCCTCGAGCCCGATGATCGAGTCCCAGGGGATGACGGAGAAGACGAGCAGCGCGAAGCTGAAGGCGGTGATCGCGAGGACGAGCTTCTGGCGGCCGCTGAGCGAGAGGTCGGCCGCAGCCTGTTCCCGGTCGACGTCGGCGCGGTCCTCGGGGAGGAAGCCGACCAGCGAGCGGTCGGGCCTGGCCTTGACGCGCTCGGCGTAGCGGACGACGTAGGCGATCGTGATCGCCGTGAGCACGAACCAGCCGATCCAGCGCAGCCCGATCCCGTCGCCGAGCCCGACGTCGGCGAACTCGCTCGCGACCCCGATCGAGAAGGGGTTCACGGTCGAGGCCATCGCGCCGACCGTCGCCGAGGCGATGATCATCCCGGCCGCCGCCATCCGGTCGTAGCCGAGCACGAGCATCAGCGGCACGAGCAGGGCGTAGAAGCCGAGCGTCTCGTCCGCCCAGCCCATCGTCGTGCCGAGCAGCGAGAACAGGGCCATGACGGCGACGATCACGAGCCACGGCCGGGCCCGCATCGCGTACGCGAGCTTGCCGATCGCGACGTCGAGCGCGCCGGTGGCCAGCACCATCGTCATGAACGCGCCGATCGCGAGCACGAACAGGAACACGCCGACGGCGCCGTAGAGGCTGCCGACGCCGAACGGACGGACGAAGCCCGTCTCGGTGTCCTGGATGCCGTAGAGGCCGTTGACCGGCGCGAGGAAGAGGTCGCCGGTCCGCTCGCCGAAGTCCTGCGGCGAGTCCACGCGCTGGTACGAGCCGGGCTCCGGCGCGCCGCCCTCGCGGTCGTACGTGCCCGAGGGAATGAGGAAGGCGGCGATCCAGACGAGGAAGGTGACGACGACGAGCACCGTCAGCGTCCCGGGGAACTGGAAGCCCTGCTTCTCCGGCCCGGCGTCCCCGGTCCCCTCCGGCACGGCGGCCTGCTGGTCGCTCATCCCGCACCTCCCGCTCGCGCCGCGTACTCGGCGAAGAGCAGCGCCTCGGCGAGGACGGCCTTCTCGAACTCGTCCACGAGGACGCGCTCGTTCGGGCCGTGGATGTTCGCGAAGCCGTCGGTGGTGCCGTAGAGGAGGATCTCCGCCTCCGGCGCGACCTCGTTCAGCGCCTTGACGAGCGGGATCGAGCCGCCGGTGGCGATCCGCTGCAGGTCGGCGCCCCACGCGGCGCGGAACGCGACCTGCGCCGCCTCGTAGGCGGGCCCTCCGAGCGGCGCCGCGAAGCCGTCGCCGGTGTCGCCCGCGTGCACGGCCAGCGGGATCCCGAACGGCCGGACCTCCTCGAGGTGCCGCATCACGAACGCCTGCGCCTCGGAGGCGGACTGCTCGGGGTGGACCCGCACGTTGAGCTTCGCGCGCGCGAAGGCGGAGACGGCGTTCACCGCCTCGTCGACGGACGGCACGTCGATCCCGGTGACGGTGATCGCCGGCCCCGACCAGACCCGGTCGGCAACGGGCCCCGTGCCGACGAACGGGATCCCGGGCTCGACCTCGGCGAGCTGCCGGAACTCGTCGTCGGTCCACGCCGCGCCCGTCCACTCGTCCCGTCGCAGGCCCGCGACGGCGACGTCGCCGTGCTCGTCGTGCAGCGTCGCGAGGGCACGGAGGAGCGCGATCAGCGCGTCCGGCGCCGCGCCGCCGAACTGGCCGCTGTGCTTCGGCGACCCGAGCGTCCGCGTCTCGACGGTGACGACGGCGTCGCCGCGCAGCCCGACCGTGAGCGAGGGGACGCCGGGGCGGATGTTGCCCCCGTCGGCGATCAACAGCGCATCGGCCGCGAACCGGCCGAGGTTGGCCGGCGTCTCGAGCGCGCTGCCGACCTCCTCCTGACCCTCGATCAGCAGCTTGACGCCCACGGGCGGCCGGCCCTCCCACGCTCGGAGCGCCCCGACGTGGACGAGGATGTTCGACTTCGTGTCGGCGGCGCCGCGGCCGTAGAGTGCGCCCTCGCGCGTCGTGGCCGCGAACGGCGGCGAGTCCCACGCGGACTCGTCGCCCGCGGCGACGACGTCGTAGTGCGAGTACAGGAGGACGGTGGGCGCCCCGGCGGGCGCGGGGATCTCCCCGGTGACGATCGGCGCCGTCTCCGGCAGCTCGAACGCCTCGACCCGCTCCACGCCCGCGTCCCGGAACAGGCCGGCGACGGCCTCGTACGCCTCGAGCAGCGCCGCCCGGGTCGGCTCCGGGAAACCCGGAGCGGAGATCGAGGGGATGGCCACGAGCCGGGCGAGCTGCGCCTCGAGCTCCGGCATGAGCGCGCGGACGCCCTCCCGGAGCCGCTCCGCCGGCGGGGTCGCAGCATCCCTGGGGTCGTCCAGCGCGTTCTCCTCCCGTCGTTCCGGCGACCCCGCCTTCGGCGCGCAGGATATCCAGGCGCTGCGGCGCTACGTCAAGCGGCTGCGCGGGCGGCCGGGCGCCCGCCGCCCGCCTCCCGCGCCTACGCCGCCTCGAGCTCGGCCTCGGCCTCCGGCGGCGCGTCGGGCGCTCCGACGCGGCGGAGGAGGACGCCGGCCACGGCCGCGATCGCGAGGGCCACTGCGGCGCTGGTCACGGCGGCGACCTGCATCCCCTGCGTGAACGCCTCGCGCGCGACGTCGAGGAGCTCGCCCCCGACCCGGTCGGGGAGGCGTGCGGCGGCGTCCACGGCGCCGCCGAGCGTGTCTCGCGCGCTCGCCGCCTCGGCCGGCGGCACCCCGGCCGGCACGCCCTCCGCCAGCTCGCCGCGGTAGACGACCGTCCCGATGCTGCCGAGGATCGCGATCCCGAGCGCCCCGCCGAGCTCGGCACCGGTCTCCGACAGCCCCGACGCCGACCCCGCCCGCTCCGGCGGCGCCGTCCCGACGATCAGGTCGGTCCCGAGCGTGACCGCGGGCGCCACCCCGACCCCGATCACGATCGACGCGACGACGACGAGCGCGAGCCCCGACCCGGCCTCGACGAGCGCGAGCAGCGCGAGCCCGGCCGCGGCGAGCGCGAGCCCGCCGGCGATCACGAGCCCCGGGCTCGCCCGCCGCACGAGCAGCGGCGCAGCCATCGAGCCGACGACGAAGCCGCCCGCCGACGGCACCGTCCAGAGGCCGGCCTCGAGCGGAGAGAGGCCGAGCACGAGCTGGAGGTACTGCGCGATGAAGAGGAAGATCCCGAACGCGACGAAGATCCCGAGCGTGTTGGCGGCGAGGGCGGCGCCGAAGGCCGGGACGCGGAAGAGGCGCAGGTCGATGAGCGGATCCTCGAGCTGCCGCTGCCGGCGGGCGAAGACGAAGCCGAGCGCGAGGCCGCCCGCGATCGCCAGCGCCGGGAGCCAGCCGGCGCCGTCCTCCGCGAGCCGCTTCAGGCCGAAGATCACCGACAGCAACGCCGCGAGCGAGAGCCCGGCGCTGACGAGGTCGAGGCGGCCCGCCTCCGGGTCGCGGAACTCCGGCAGGAGCATCGGCCCGAGCACGAGCAGCAGCGCCATCACGGGCACCGCGAGCAGGAACACCGACCCCCACCAGAAGAGCTCGAGCAGCACCCCGCCGGCCAGCGGCCCGAGCGCCGCGCCGACGGAGAAGCTCG
>DATHTC010000392.1:0-3333 GCA_035463735.1 Gaiellaceae bacterium
GCCCGTCGTTGCGGTCGACCCTCCGGTCGTCGGCGCGGCGCTGGCGGCGCTCGACGCGGTCGGCGCGCCGCCCGCGGCGGGCGCGCGCCTCCGCGCCGCGTTCCGCGCCGGGCTCGTCCCCGAGGACGTCCGCTGACACCGGTGCGCGTATTCGCCGGCCCGGACGACGTGACACGGATCGAGGGCGCCGGCGGGCTCGGCGCGTGGGCACGGTGACCGGCGAGCTCCGCCACGACGCTCTCACCGACGAGTGGGTGGCGATCGGCGGGTCGCGCCAGGGCCGGCCGAATCTGCCCGCGGCCGACTGCCCCTTCTGCGTCGGCGGCCTCGAGGCGCCGGAGCCGTACGAGGCGAGGGCCTTCCCGAACCGCTGGCCGATGTTCAGCCCGGGAGCACCCGTCGCGCTCGACGCGGCGGCGGGGAGCGTGCCGGCGCGCGGCGCGTCGGAGGTCGTGCTCTACTCGCCCGACCACGACGCCTCGCTCGCCTCCCTCGGCGTCGCGGGCGTGCGCCGGGTCGTCGACCTCTGGGCGGAGCGGACCGAGGCCCTGCTCGCGCGAGCCGAGATCGAGTACGTGCTCGTGTTCGAGAACCGAGGCGACGAGGCGGGAGCGACGATCTCGCACCCGCACGGGCAGATCTACGCGTTCCCGTTCGTGCCGCCCGCGCCCGCGCGCGAGGCTGCGGTCGCCGCGGCGTCCGGGTGCCCGGTCTGCCGTCAGGTGCGCGACGAGTCCGCCGACGCACGCCGCGTTGTCCTCCGCACCCACCGCTGGATCGCGTACGTCCCGTACGCGTCGGGGTGGCCGTACGGGACGCTGCTCGCGCCGGAGGCGCACGTGCCGGGCCTCCCGGAGCTGGACGATCCCGGGCGCGACGGCCTCGCCGCCGCACTCGTCGACCTGCTCGGACGGTACGACCGCCTCTTCGACCGTTCGTTCCCGTACATGCTCTGGCTGCACCCGGGCGTCCACCTCCACGTCCACGTGGCGCCGCCGCTGCGTTCGTCCGCCGCGATGCGGTTCGTCGCCGCGGGCGAGCTCGGCAGCGGCCTGCTCACGAACCCCGTCGAGCCCGAGGCGGCGGCCGCCGCTCTCCGCGATGCCTGAGGCGGCCGGCCGCACGCGCGCGTTCCGGGCCCCCGGCCGAGTCAACCTGATCGGCGACCACACCGACTACGAGGAGGGGTTCGTGCTCCCGCTCGCGCTCGACCTCGAGTGCGTCGTGCGCTCGCGCCCGCGTGGCGACGGCATCGTGCGCGTGCGGTCGGAGCAGGCCGACGGCGCCGTGGAGCTCCCGGCCGACGGGAGCGCGGAGCCGCAGGGTGCGCAAGGCTGGGGTCGGTACGCCGCCGGTGTCCTGCGCGCGCTCGCCGAGCGGGGACGGCCCGATGCGGGGATGGACGCGACCGTCTCGTCGAACGTGCCCGCCGGCGCCGGCCTCTCCTCGAGCGCGGCGCTCGAGGTCGCGCTCGCGCTCGCGCTGTGCGATGCGGCGGCGTTCGCGCTGCCGCCGGTCGAGCTCGCGCTCGCCTGCCGCGAGGCGGAGCAGGCCGCGACCGGCGTGCCCTGCGGGATCATGGACCAGCTCGCGTCCGTCGCCGGCCGGCGCGACTGCGCGCTCCTCATCGACTGCCGCAGCCTCGCCGTCGAGCCCGTGCCGCTTCCGGCCGAGCTGGCGGTGCTCGCCGTCGACTCCCGCGTCGCACGAGCGCTCGTGGACAGCGCGTACGCGGAGCGGCGCGAGGCGTGCGCCGCGGCGGCGCGGCGGCTCGGGCTCCGCGCCCTGCGCGACGCGAGGTCGGAGCAGGTCGCGGACGACCCCCGCGCACGACACGTCGTCGCCGAGAACGCGCGCGTCGTCGAGGCGGCCGGTGCGCTCGCGCGTGGCGACGGCGAGCGGCTCGGCAGGCTGCTGTCCGCGAGCCACGCCAGCCTCCGCGAGGACTTCGAGGTCTCGACGCCGGAGCTCGACGCGCTCGTCCGGGCGCTGGAGGAGGCGGGGGCGCTCGGCGCGCGGCTCACCGGTGCGGGCTTCGGTGGGTCGGTCGTCGCCGTCGCGCCGGCCGCCGAGGCGGAGCGGATTCTGGAGGCGGCGGCGCGGTCGTACGAGACGGAGACGGGGCTGCGGCCACTCGGGCGCGTGTGCCGCGCGGTCGACGGCGCGGGCCCGCTCGACCCGGGAGAGAGGAGGAGCGAGTGATCACCGAGCAGGAGCAGCGGGACGCCCGCGCGTACGCGGTCGCACAGCTGGAGGCCGCCGGCGTCGTCCTGACGGAGGAGGAGCGCGGGCGGATCGAGGTGGCCGACTTCGGCCTCTCGCGGCTGCGGGAGGTCGGCCTCCAGCTGCTCGTCTACGTCAACACGGACCGCTGCTGCGCGAAGGAGCTCGTGCTCTTCCCGGGGCAGACCTGTCCCGAGCACCGGCACCCGCCGTTCGAGGGAACCCCCGGCAAGGAGGAGACGTTTCGCTGCCGCCGCGGGCTCGTGCGGCTGCACGTCGAGGGCAGGGAGCTCGTGCTGCGCCCTGGCGACCAGGTCACGATCCCGCCCGACACGCTCCACTGGTTCCGGGCGGGGCCCGACGGCGCCGTGGTGTCGGAGTTCTCCACCCGGAGCCGCGACGAGCTCGACGTCTTCTCGGATCCTGACGTCCGCCGGGAGACCGTCGTCAGCGGCTGACGTCCGTTCAGGCGCCTCTCACGAACGTCTGTCACGCTGCCGGGAGCGATGACGGACGATCTCGACCGTACGGACGACGAGCCCGAGCTGACCCGCCGCCGGCTGCTCGAGCTCGGTCTCGCGCTGCCGCCCCTCGCCGCGGTCGCCGGCGGGATGGACGCGCTCCTCGCAGAGGCCTCTGCGGCGCCCCGCCTCGCCGCCACGCCGTCGCGTGCCGACGCCGCCGACGAGCCGACGCCCGCCCTCACGGAGGGCCCGTACTTCACGCCGCGCTCGCCGCTCCGGCGCTCGGTCGTCCCCAAGGGGGCGCCTGGGACGCGGCTCACGCTCACCGGCCGCGTGCTGACGACGCGCGGCCGCCCCGTCGCCCGCGCGCTGCTCGACTTCTGGCAGTGCGACGCGCGCGGCGTCTACGACAACCGCGGCTACCGCTTCCGCGGCCATCAGCTCACCGACGCGCGCGGGCGCTACCGGCTGCTCACGGTCGTCCCGGGCCTCTACCCCGGGCGGACACGGCACATCCACGTGACGGTGCAGGCGCCGCGGCGGCCCGTGCTGACGACGCAGCTGTTCTTCCCGGGCGTGACGGCGAACACGAGCGACGGCATCTTCACCGCGGAGTGCCTCGTCCGCGGCTGGCGGCTCGTGGACG
>DATHTC010000393.1:0-7567 GCA_035463735.1 Gaiellaceae bacterium
GCCGCCTACGCCCCCGCGACGGCGGAGCTCGCGATCCTCTCGACGCTCGTCGCGGTCCTCGTCGGCGTCAGCTTCGGGATCGCCGCGGCCGTCCGGCGGAACCGGTTCACCGACCACTCGCTGCGCGTTGTCTCGCTCGCCGGCATCTCGATGCCGACCTTCTGGATCGCGCTCGTCGCGCTCTACGTGTTCTTCTATCGCCTCGGCTGGGTCCCGGGCGGGGACCGGCTCGATCCTGGTGTCCTGGCGCCCCCGCACAAGACCGGGATGTACACCGTCGACGCCCTGCTCGCCGGTCAGTGGAGTACCGCCCGGGATGCCTTCCATCACCTGATCCTCCCGGCGCTCGTCCTCGCCGCGTTCAGCATCGGCCTGCTGACCCGCTACACGCGCTCTGCGGTGCTCGAGGTGATCGGCAACGACTACGTCCAGGCGGCGCGGGCGAAGGGTCTGCCGGAGGGGAACGTGCTCCGCCGCCACGTGCTCCGCGCCGCCCTCCCGTCGGTCGTGACGGTCATCGGCCTCGTCTTCGCGAACGTGCTCACCGGGACGGTGCTCGTAGAGACGATCTTCGCCTGGCCCGGGATCGGGCAGTACGCCTACCGCAGCGCGGTGACCCTCGACCTGCCCGCGATCATGGGCGTCAGCCTCTTCGTCGCGCTCGTCTACATCACGATCAACTTCGTCGTCGACGTCCTCTACGGGGTCATCGACCCGCGGATCCGCGTCACGTGAGCGCGACCGTCGTCCCCGAGGACGCGATCCACATTGGCGTCGAGCCCCGGCGGGTTCGCCCGGTCTGGCGGCAGCCGCTCACCGTCGCCGGCGCGGCGATCGCGCTCGTCTGGCTGGTCGTCGCCGCGCTCGCCCCGCTGATCGCGCCGTACGACCCGCTAGCGCAGTCGTTCACGCCGTTGGCGTCGCCGTCGGCAGACCACCCGTTCGGCACCGACGAGTTGGGGCGCGACGTGCTCTCGCGGGTGATCTACGGCGCGCGGATCTCGTTGCCGCTGGGGCTCCTCCTGGTCGTGCTCGCCTCGACGATCGGCGTCGTCCTGGGATCGCTCGGCGGGTACTTCCGCGGCTGGGCGGACGGACTCGTGATGCGCGCGGCCGACCTCGTCTTCGCGTTCCCGGCGATCATCCTCGCGATGGTGGTGACGGCGGCCCTCGGCCGGGGCCTGACGAACGCCGTCCTCGCCCTGGTGGTCGTCTCGTGGCCTTCGTACGCGCGGGTCGTGCGCAGCCTCGTGCTGTCGGTCGGCGACTCGGAGTACGTCTGGGCGTCGCGGCTGCTCGGCGCGTCGTCGCGGCGCGCGCTCGTCCGCGACGTGCTTCCGAACGTCCTCGGGCCCGTCCTCGTGCTCGCGACGCTCGACGTCGGCCAAGCCATCCTCCTGCTCTCCGGGCTCTCGTTCCTCGGGCTTGGCGCCCAGCCGCCGACGGCCGAGTGGGGCTCGATGGTCGCGACCGGCACGCAGTACTTCCAGTTCTGGTGGATGGGGACCTTCCCCGGTCTTGCGATCTTCACCGCGGTGCTCGCGTTCAATTTCGTCGGCGACAGCCTCCGCGACGTGTTCGACCCGCGAACGGCGCGCGAATCGACGGAGCGGATGTGAGCGCGCTGCTCCACGTGGACGGCCTCCGCGTCCGGCTGCCGACAGTCGCCGGCGCGGCGACCGTCGTCGACGGGATCGACTACCAGGTCGAGAGCGGCGAGGTCTACGGCATCGCCGGCGAGAGCGGCAGCGGGAAGACGATGTCGGTCCTTGCGTTGATGGGGCTGCTGCCGCCGGGGGCGGCCGTCGGCGGGAGCGCCTTCTTCGCGGGGCGCGATCTTCTCCGGCTCCCACGTGCCGAGCTGCGGCGGATCTGCGGCCGCGAGCTCGCGATGGTCTTCCAGGATCCGATGACGTCCCTCCACCCGATGCTGTCGATCGGTACGCAGCTGACAGAGCACGTCCGCCTCCATCTCGGGCTCGGCCGGAGGGACGCGGCGGTGCATGCGGTGGAGCTTCTGCGCCAGGTGAGGATCCCCGATCCCGACGGCGCGTTGTCGGCCTACGCGCACCAGTTCTCCGGCGGCATGCGCCAGCGGATCGCCATCGCCGTGGCGCTCGCCTGCGGCCCCAAGCTGCTCATCGCCGACGAGCCGACCACCGCGCTCGACGTCACGGTCCAGGCAGGGATCATCAGGCTCCTCGACCGACTCCGGCGCGAGACCGGCCTCGCCGTCGTGTTCATCACGCACGACCTCGGCGTTCTCTCGGCGATCGCCGATCGCGTGGCCGTCTTCTACGCCGGCCGGGTGGTCGAGGCCGGGTCGCGGGCCGAGATCCTCGGGCACCCGCGCCACCCGTACACGCGCGGCCTCCTCGACGCGCTTCCGCACCCGGAGGCGTCCGCGGCGCCGCTCGTCGCCGTACGCGGGTCGCCGCCCGCGCCGCGGGACGTGCCGCCCGGTTGCGCGTTCCACCCGCGGTGCCCCTACGCCCTGGAGGAGTGCCGCACCGCCGTGCCGCCGCTCGTCCCGGTGAACGGACGCTCGCTCGCCTGCCCCGTCGATCCCTTGCGCAAATGAGCGCGTCGCCGGCCCTCGCGCTCGACGAGGTCGTCGTCGACTACGAGCGGCGTGGCGTCGAGCCTGTTCGCGCCGTCGCGGGCGCGAGCCTCGCGGTCGAGCGTGGCCAGATCGTCGGCCTCGTCGGCGAATCCGGGTGCGGCAAGTCGACGCTCGCGCGCGCGTCCGTCGGCATGGTCGCACCGCTAACCGGGACGATCCGGTTCGAGGGGCGGGAGGTGCGACCGATGACCCGCCGCGCCCGGCCTCGCGAGCTGGCGCGGCTCCAGATGGTGTTCCAGAACCCGTTCTCATCGCTCAACCCGCGCCGTCGGGTCGGCGACCAGATCGGCGGTGCGCTCGCCGTCCTCGGCGTCGCCTCGCGGGCGAAGCGGCGCGCGCGCGTCGCGGAGCTGCTGGAGCAGGTCGGGCTTCCGGCAGGGGCGGCGCGGGGCTACCCGCACGAGTTCTCCGGGGGTCAACGGCAGCGCATCGCGATCGCTCGGGCGCTCGCGGCTGACCCGTCGGTAATCGTCCTCGACGAGCCGTTGGCCTCGCTCGACGCCTCCGCGCAGGCACAGATCGCGAACCTGCTCGTCGACCTCGCCCGCGAGTTCGAGCTGGGGCTGCTGCTCATCTCCCACGACCTCGCGATCGTGCGGCACGTCGCGGACGCCGTCGCGGTCATGTACCTCGGCCGGATCGCGGAGGTGGCGCCGACGCGCGAGCTGTGGGCGACGCCACTCCACCCGTACACGGAGGCGCTCATCGGCGCGGTCCCGCACGCCGACGGCGCGGGCACCCTGCCGGAGGCGCTGCCGGGCGAGGTCCCCGATCCTTCGCGGCCCCCACCCGGGTGCCGTTTCCATCCGCGGTGCCCGTACGCGTTCGAGCGGTGCCCGTCCGAGGAGCCGCCCCTCGTCGGGCTCGCTCCGGCACGGTCGGCCGCCTGCTGGCTGCAACTTCCGGGCGAGCCGTCGTTGCCCCCTGCTGCCAAGGCTGCCCGGCTCGCGTCAGCCGTGAGCGGCGAGTAATCTCGGCCCTCATCTTCGACGCAAGGAGGACGACATGCGACTCGGCGTCCGGAGCAAGATCGCCTACGCCGTGGGTGTGGCGCTCACGGCGGGAACGGCGGCGTACGCGACCTCGACGGGGTCGGCGCAGGGGCAGGACACGCTCGTCGTCGACCGATCCTTCGAGATCCGGACGTCCGACCCGCAGCGGGCCTTCGAGCCGACGGCCTCGATCGTCAACCGCGCCGTCTACGACACGCTGCTCACATTCAGAGGCGGTGACGTCTCACGTCCGGTGCTGATGGCGGCGCGAGGCTACCGGGCATCCGGGGGCGGGAGGACGTACACGTTCGACCTCCGTCGCGACATCCGGTTCGCCGACGGCACGCCGATGACGGCCGCCGACGTCGTGTTCTCGTTCCGGCGCCTGATCAACCTCAAGGGCAATCCCTCGTTCCTCCTCGCCGGCGTGACGCCTTCGGCGCGCGGCCGGTACACAGTCGTCCTCCGTTCGAAGACGCCGAACACCGCGATCCCGTCGATCGTCGCGAACACGTCGCTCGGGATCGTGAACTCGAAGCTGGCGAAGCGCCACGGCGCCACCGATGGGCCGAACGCGGACAAGACGGACAAGGCCGAGCGCTGGTTCAACTCCGCGGCCTCGGTGGGCGCCGGCAGCGGGCCGTACGTGCTGCGGCAATACAGCACCACGTCCCAGATCGTGCTCGACCAGAACCCGCGGTACTGGCGACGGAAGCCGGCGTTCGAGCGGGTCGTGGTCCGGAACATGGTCGCGGCCACGCAGTTCATCAACGTCCAGCGGGGCCGGCACGAGGTCGCGATCGACCTCTCCGCCCAGCAGGCGCAAGGGCTGCGGGGGAACCGCCGCGTCCGGGTTCGGACGCAGCCGTCGACCTGGGTGTTCTGGCTGTTCGCCAACAACAACCCCTCGATCTCGGCGGCGACGTCGAACAAGCGCTTCCAGTCAGCCGTTCGCTACGCGCTCGACTACCCGTCGTTCGTCCGGCTTGCGGGGGGCGGCGCGATCCAGGCGAGGGGGATCATCCCGTCGATGTTCCTCGGCTCGCTGCCCGCCTCGGCGAGGGTGAGCCGGAACCTGACCCGCGCGCGCAGCGAGCTCGCAGCGTCGGGTGTCGGGGGACAGACGTTCACGCTCGAGTACCCGAGTGACCTGACCATCAACGGCGTCGCGTTCGCCACGCTGGCGCAGCGTGTGCAGGCGAACCTCCAGGAGATCGGGATCAAGGTCGAACTCGGGGGTGCGCCCGTCGGCACGTGGCTGGACAAGTACCGCGGCGGGACGATGGCGTTCGGCCTGTCGCTCTGGGGACCGGACTATCCGGACCCCGCCGACTACCTCGCCTTCATGCCGGGAGAGCTGGTCGGGGTGCGCGTCGGCTGGCCGCGAGGCGCCGACCCGGCGCTCGAGCGGCTTGCGGCCAGGGCGCGCGTGACGACGAGCGACCGCGCTCGGGCACCCATCTACCGCCAGATCCAACGCCGCCTGAACCAGTCCGGCCCCTACTTCCCGCTGATCCAGCCGACACAGGTCTTCGCCGCCACCAGCGACCTCCGAGGCGCGGTGTTCAACCCGCTCTACTCGATCGACGTCCGACTTCCGCAGCCGGCGGGCTAGACCGCGCATTCGAGGCGGGGCGGCCGTCGCACGGCGGCCGTCCCGCCTCAGGCGTTGACGACGAGGTTGGACGGAAAGCCGTTGAGCTTGCGGCCCCCGTCGGCCTCGCAGACGACGACATCCTCGATTCGGACGCCGAAGCGGCCATCGACGAGGATCGACGGTTCGTCCGTGAAGGTCATGCCGGGCTCGAGCGGCGTCTCGTCTTCCTCGGAGACGAACGGCGGCTCGTGGACGTCCATGCCGATCCCGTGACCCATCCGATGCTTGAAGCTGGCGCCGTAGCCGGCCTCCTCGATCGGCTGCCGGCACGCGCGGTTGACCTCGTTCGCGGGAACCCCCGGTCGGAGCGCAGCCCGTCCGGCCTCCTGCGCCGCCAGGACGAGCCCGTACGCCTCGCGGACCTCGGCTCCCGGCTCGCCGACGCACACGGTGCGGCCGAAATCCGAGCAGTAGCCGTCGACGACCGCGCCGAAGTCGAACATGACGACGTCACCTTCCCGAGCAGGCGCGGTGCGCGTGTGGTCGGCCGAGCTCTTCCCCTCGCCGAACCCGGTGAAGACGTGCGTCGTGAACGAAGGCACCCGCGACCCGCCGAGCCGCATCAGGTGCTCGACCTCCTCGACGAGATCGAGCATCGTCACGCCCTCGCGTACCTGCGGTGCGACGGCGTCCATCGTCGCGTCGACGACGCCGCAGGCACGCTCCATGACGGCGATCTCCTCGGGCGACTTCGTGCGCCTCAGCCCGTTGACGAGCGTCGAGCCCGTGATCACCGTGTCCGCTGCAACGGCGCGCGTGAGGTGCAGCAGAGTCTCGGCCCAAGTGCGGTCGCCGACCGCGAGCGTCGCCGCCCTCCCGAGGCCGCGCGCCGCTGCGTCGAATAGGGCCGGCCCGTCGTCGCGCTCGCCGACGACGACGAGCTCCCCGGGCAACTCCCCCGAGACGTCGAACAAGGTCATCATCCGCGGGAGGACGAACACGGGCTCCCTGCCGGCCCGGAAGAACGCTCCTGCGACCCAGCCGTGCGCGTACTGCGACTGGCCGAACGTCGGGATCACGCGCTCGACGCCGGTGAGGTACTCGAGGTCGGACGACGGCGGGAGGAAGAGGAGGTCGATCCCGGCCTCGAGCATTCGCTCGCCGAGGCGGCGCCTGCGATCCGCGTAGTCGAACACGCCTCGAGTCTAAAACTGCACTGCGGAGGAGGGGCAGCAGTTCTGCGCCAGTTGGCGACCAGCTGAAGCGGTTCCAGGCGATCCT
The DNA here is from genome assembly GCA_035463735.1 of Gaiellaceae bacterium. Lineage (GTDB taxonomy): Bacteria > Actinomycetota > Thermoleophilia > Gaiellales > Gaiellaceae > DATHTC01. Next base: position 6,494 of record DATHTC010000393.1, read on the forward strand.
CAGCGGAAGATCGAACCCGGGCGGTCGAGCGAAAAGAGCCTGCTCAGACGGCATGTTTCGCACGGCTAGAGGATGCCCCCGGCCGGAATCGAACCAGCGCACGCGGTTTAGGAAACCGCTGCTCTATCCACTGAGCTACGGGGGCTCGCCCGGCGGATGGTAGCCCCGCTGCGTAGCGGATCCCGCTCCTGTTCAATCGCCCCGTGCCCGCCTCCGACCTCGTCCCCCGCCCGGGCTCCGGCCGCGTCTTCGAGGCGCGCCGGCGCGTCCGCCTCTCCGACACCGACCGCCACGGGCGGCTGCGCCTCGACGCCGTCGCCCGCTACCTCCAGGACGTCGCGAGCGACGACGTCGACGACGCCGGCTGGAGCTCCGACGACCACGTGTGGGTCGTCCGGCGCACCGTCGTCGACGTGGTCGAGCCGCTCGTCGGCGACACGCGCGTCGAGCTCGCGACGTGGTGCAGCGGCGTCTCCTCGGCCGCCGCCGCGCGACGGACGACGCTGCGAGGCGACCGCGGCGGGCGGATCGAGACGGAGACGGCGTGGATCCACCTCGACCGGCGCCTCCGCCCGGCGCGGTTCGACGAGCGCTTCCTCGCGCTCTACGCCGAGGCTGCCGGCGGGCGACGCGTCTCCACCCGCCTCGAGCTGCCGCCGCCTTCGCCCGAGGCCGTGCGCCGGGAGTGGCCGCTGCGCGCCGCCGACGTCGACCTGCTCGGGCACGTGAACAACGCGGCCTACTGGCAGGCGGTGGAGGAGCTGCTCCCTGTCGGCGGCCCGCTGCGCGCGGTGCTCGAGTACCGGAGCCAGCTCGACCTCGGCGACCCGGTCGAGCTCGCGCACGCGGACGGCGCGCTCTGGTTCGTCGTCGACGGCGCCGTCCGCGCGGCGGCCGCCGTCGAGGCTCAGTGACCGGCGGCGTGCGCGGCCTCCTCGGCGCGGATCCGCCGTCGCGCCTCCCCGAGCCGCCGCATCTCGTGCGCCGACGTGAGCACGAGCACGCCGATGACGAGCGCCAGCAGCCAGATCGCGTCCAGGTCGTCGACCGCCAGCGCGACCGCGACCGCGACTG
>DATHTC010000394.1:0-1812 GCA_035463735.1 Gaiellaceae bacterium
CGCGCGCGGCGGGCGCGCGCGGGCAGCCGGCGCGGAACGCCCAGCGCCCGAGCAAGGCCGCGCCGGGGCCGAAGGTCCGCGCGCCGGAGCGCCCGAAGAAGGCCGCGCCGGCGCCGAAGGTCCGCACGCCGGAGCGCCCGAAGCGGGCCGCGCCTCGGCCGAAGGCGAAGAAGCAGGTGCGCCCGATCCGCTCCTCGCCGCCCCCGCGGCCCGCGCCGTCCTCGCCGAAGCCGCGCCCCGAGCCCCCAGCGGCGGGCGGGGGGAAGGGCGACAAGGGCGGCAAGGGCGGCGGGTAGCCGCGCCGCCCACCGATCCGTTTACGCGGCGCCGCCGGCGGGGTAGCCTCGGCCGACTGCGAAAGGAGGCCGGACGTGAGCATCGTCAACAGACGCAACGCGGTCGTCGGCTGGGCGGCCTGGTCGGTCGGGAAGCAGCTCGCGAAGCGGAAGGCGCGGAGTGCCGTGCCCGCCGTCGACGCGGAGACGAGGCGGCCGAACCGGAGCGCGATCGTGCTCGCCGCGCTCGCGGCCGTCGGCGGTGCCGTCCTCTTCTGGCGTCGGCGCGGCGACGACGGCGACGAGGGCGACGAGGGCGCCGAGTCGTCGGTCGGGTAGGCTCACGGGCTCTGAGCGGGCAGGGCACACGCGGACTCATCCGACCCGCGCTCGCCGGGCTCCAGCCCTACGAGCCGGGCAAGCCGGTCGAGGAGGTGCAGCGCGAGCTCGGCCTCGAGCGGGTGGTGAAGCTCGCCTCCAACGAGGGGCCGTTCGGGCCGTTCGAGGCAGCGCTCGAGGCGCTCCGTCGCGTCGCGCCGGAGCTGAACCGGTACCCCGACGGCGGCGCGTACCGCCTCCGTCTCGCGGTGGCCGAGCGTCACGGCGTGACGCCGGATGAGGTCGCGCTGGGCGCGGGTGCCGACGGCGTGCTCGACACGCTGACACAGGCGACGCTCGACCCCGGGGACGAGCTCGTCTGCGGGTGGCCCTCGTTCCCCAGCTACGTCATCTACGCGCGCCGTCTGGGCGCGGAGCCCGTGCTCGTGCCCCTCCGTGATCTCCGCTACGACCTCGACGCGCTCGCCGGGGCGGTGACGCCGCGGACGAGGCTCGTCTGCATCGCGCACCCGAACAACCCGACCGGCACCTCAAACGGGCGCGACGAGCTCCTGCGCTACGTCGAGCGGGTGCCCGAGCACGTGCTGACGGTGCTCGACCAGGCGTACTTCGAGTACGTGACCGATCCCGACTACCTCGACGGCGTGGAGGAGCTGGCCAAGCACGGGCGGCGCGTCCTGGTGCTGCGCACGTTCTCGAAGATCTTCGGGCTGGCGGGTCTCCGGATCGGCTACGGGATCGGACCGCCGGACGTCGTGGCGGCGATCAACAAGGTGCGCCGGCCGTTCGACCTCTCGACCCCCGCTCAGGCGATGGCGCTGGCGAGCCTCGGCGACGAGCGGGAGGTCGTGCGGCGCCGCCGGTTGAACGAGAAGGGGCGCGGAGCCGTCGAGGCGGCGCTGCGCGACGCCGGGTTCGCGGTCGCGGGCCCCGCCGTCGCGAACTTCGTCTACGCCGACGTCGGCGCGGACGCGCGCCCGCTGTTCGAGGCGCTGCTCCGGCTGGGCGTGATCGTCCGGCCGCTCCACGGCTTCGGCGCCCCCGGCGCGATCCGCGTCAGCGTCGGCACGCCGGAGGAGACGGCGGCGTTCGCCGCGGCCCTGGCCGAGGTGGCCGCGGCCGCAGCGCCGTGACCGAAACGGACGGTTGTCAGCGGGTGCGGGCCCAGGTAGGACCTGCTCCCGATGGGGTCTAGCCT
>DATHTC010000395.1:0-12703 GCA_035463735.1 Gaiellaceae bacterium
AGCCCGAGATCGAGCACGACCAGGTCGAGCGGCCGGGTCGACGCCACCTGGATCGCCTCCGCGCCCGAGCCGGTCGAGTAGACGGAGAAGCCGGCGCCCTCGAGGTACCCGCGCACGAGCTCGCGAAGCTTCCGCTCGTCCTCGACCACGAGCACGGTTCCGACCATGCCGTCACGTCACCGGACCGCCGCCGCGGGCGCATCCGGGCGCGCACCGACCGGCGCCTGCGGCGAACCCGTAGCGACGCGCGATAGCGGGGCCGCCGGTGCCGGGCCGGCAGCCCCGACCTGTGTCCCCTACTTCGGGGCGATCGCGATCTTCCGCGGCGTCGCGGCCTTCGCCTTCGGCGCGTGGACCGTCAGCACGCCGTCCTTGAAGTCGGCGGCGAGCTTGCCGGTCTCGGTCTCGGGCGGAAGCTCGAAGCGGCGCTCGAACTCCGTCGCGAGCCGCTCCTGGAGGCGGAAGGTCTTGCCCTTCTCCTCCTTCTTCTCGAGCCGCTCGCCCTTCACCGTGAGCGTGTGGTCGCCCACCTCGACGGTGAGCTGCTTCTCCTCGAAGCCCGGCACCTCGAGCTCGAAGATCCACTCGCCCTCCGTCTCGTAGACGTCGGCGGCGGGCAGCGGTGCGGGCGCGATCCCGGCCTCGTCGAAGATCCGACGCATCCGGCGCTCCATCGCGTCCAGCTCCTGGAGCGGATTCCAGCGCACGAGCGTCATCGCACCTCCTTTCGGCACGGCGATCCTCGCGCACGACGCCGCCGCCGGCATCGGAGGGAACTACGGAGGGCGACACGACCGGCGATTCAGCGTGGGCACCGATGCCGCTGCGCAGCCCGCGCGCGACGATCGCCGCGAGGAGGTGGGCCCATGTGGCTCGAGACGCACAGGTGCGCGGTCGAGGGGTGCCCCAATCTCGCGGCCTACGAGGTCCGCCGCTACGACTTCGATCTCGCCGAGGGCGCGGTCGTCTTCGAGCTCGACGAGGAGTGTCCCGCGATCTGCGTCGAGCACGCGCTCGAGAACGAGCGGCGGGCCGAGGGGGAGCGGCGACCGGGGGCCGTCGTCGCGTACCCGTACACGAACCGACGGCGCGCCCGCGGGCTCTCGCTCTACCTGCAGCCGGCACCGCACGACGCCGACGAGGCGTCCGGCCCCCAGTGAGGCCGCAGCCGGCGGGCGGCACCGTCGCCCCGGCTCCGCCGCGGCGTCGGCCGCGGCGCGTCCCGGTCGCGCGGCGGAACCTGCTCGCCGAGCGGACGCGGCTGCTGATGTCGGTCGGCGGGGTCGCGTGCGCGGTCCTGCTGATCCTCGTCGTCGCCAGCCTCTACCGGGGGTGGAGCGAGGCCGGCAGCGTGTTCGGCGACCTTCCCGGCGAGGTCTGGCTCGCGCAGCGCGGGACGTCGGACCCGCTGCGCACGAGCTCCTTCCTGCCGGCCGAGGCCGCCGACGCCGTGATCGCGGTTCCTGGAGTCCGTACGGTCGTGCCGGTGTTCGCGCGGCGCATCGCGCTGCGACCGCGGGGGCCGGAGCTGAACGTGTACTTCCTGTCGCTCGACGTCCGGTCCCCGCAGGCGTGGCCACCGGAGACGCGGCGGTTCCTCCCTCGGCCGGGTGCGGTGGTGCTGAACGGCGTGTTCGCGGACGAGGCCGGCGTCGCTGCCGGCGACCGGCTCGACGTGCTCGGGCGGCGCCTCCTCGTCGAGCGCGTGGAGCCGGGCGGCAACCCGCTCTTCGAGATCGCCTTCATGAACGCGCGTGACGCACGTCGCCTGCTCGCGCTGGACGGCTTCGTGAGCTTCTTCCTCGTCGTCACGGAGCCGGGAGCGGACGTCGACAGGGTCGCGCGGCTCGCCGTCCGCGCCGTGCCGGGGAGCGAGGCCCGCACCGCCGCCGACTTCGCCGGCGCGACGCGCGATCTCGTCCAGCAAGGGTTCCTGCCGGTCGTTGGCGCGCTGATGGGGATCGGCTTCGCGATCGGCGGCGCCGTCATCGCGCTCACGATCTACACGGCCACCGTCGAGAAGGCGCTCGACTTCGGCGTCCTGAAGGCGATCGGGGCGGACGACGGCTTCGTGTACCGGATCGTCGTCCGGCAGAGCCTCGCCGTCGGCGTCGTCGGGGCCGCGCTCGGCGTGCTCGCCTCGAGCCTCGTCCCGACGCTCATCCGCCGCCGGGTGCCCGAGTTCGTCACCGATCTCCGGCCGCTCGACGCTCTCGCCGTCTTCGCCGTCGCGCTCCTCGTCGCGGCGGCGGCCGCGGTCGTGCCTGCGCTCCGGATCAGCCGGATCGACCCGGCGGAGGTGTTCCGCGCATGAGCGACAACGGCGCCCTGCTGCGCGCGGAGGGCCTCGTGAAGGTGTTCGGGAGCGGCCGGACCGCCGTCCGGGCCGTCGACGGCGTCGACCTCGCCGCCGACGCCGGTGAGATCACGCTCGTGATGGGGCCCTCGGGATCCGGCAAGACGACGCTGCTGACCATGATCGGAGGACTCCTCCGGCCGACCGAGGGGCACGTCGTCGTCGCCGGCACCGAGCTCGGCGGGCTCGGGCCGCGGGCGCTGGCGCACGTCCGGCGCCGCGCGGTCGGCTTCGTCTTCCAGACGTTCAACCTCCTCGAGACGCTCAGTGCGCAGGAGAACGTCGAGATCGCGCTCAACGTCGCGGGCGTCACCGGCGCGGCCGCGCACGAGCGCGCCTCTGAGCTGCTCGTCGCGGCCGGCCTCGAGGGGCGGCTCGACTTCCGGGCGCGCGACCTCTCGGGCGGCGAGAAGCAGCGCGTCTCGATCGCGCGCGCGCTCGCCAATCGGCCGCGGCTGCTGCTCGCGGACGATCCCACGGCGAACCTCGACTCGCGCCACGGGCGCGAGGTGATGGAGCTCCTCCGGGGGCTCGCGAAGGAGGAGGGCTGCGGCGTCGTCGCCGTCTCGCACGACGCGCGGCTCGTGGCGGTCGCCGACCGCGTGCTCGAGCTCGAGGACGGCCGGATCGTGCGCGCGGACGGGAGGCGATGACCGGCGGGCGCGTCACGCTCGCGCTCGCGGGCGACACGATGCTCGGCCGTGGCGTCGCCGCCACCCTCCGCGCGTCGCCGCCGGCGCGGCTCTTCGCGCCCGAGCTCGTGGAGCTCCTCGGCGAGGCCGACCTCGTCGTTCTCAATCTTGAGTGCTGTATCTCGGAGCGCGGCGAGCCCTGGCCCGATCCCCGGAAGCCGTTCTTCTTCCGCGGCCCGCCGGCGGCCGCGGACGCGCTCGCCGGGCTCGGCGTGGACGCCGTCACGCTCGCGAACAACCACGCGCTCGACTTCGGCACGGACGCGCTGCTCGACACGCTCGCGCACCTCCGGCGGGTGGGGATCGCGGCGGTCGGCGCGGGCGCGGACGCCGCGGCGGCCCGGCGGCCCGCCGTTCTGGAGGCCGCCGGCGTCCGCCTCGCGCTCGTCGGGCTCACCGACCACCCGGTCGCGTACGCGGCCGCGGAGGGCCGTCCGGGCGTCGCGTACGCGGAGCTCGACGGCCGCGCCCCCGCCTGGGTCGAGGAGGCGATCCGCGGCGCCGGCGCCGACGCCGTCGTGGTGACGCCGCACTGGGGGCCGAACATGAATCCGCGGCCGCTGCCGCGCGTCCGGCGGGCCGCCGCCGCCCTGCGCGAGGCCGGTGCGACGCTCGTCGCCGGCCACTCCGCCCACGTCTTCCAGGGCGTGGGGGACGCCGTCCTCTTCGACCTCGGCGACTTCCTCGACGACTACCGCGTCGACCCGGTGCTGCGCAACGACCTCGGGCTCGTCTTCCTCGTCACGCTCGACGCAGCGCGGCCGACGCGGCTGGAGGCGGTCCCGATCGCGCTCGACTACTGCCACACGCGCCTCGCGGCCGGCGCGGACGCGCGCTGGATCGCGGAGCGGTTCCGTGCCGCCTGCGCCGAGCTGGGGACCGACGTCGTCGAGGAGGCGGGCCGCCTGGTCGTCGAGTGGCCCGCGGCGCGCCGACCGTCGCCTCAGCGGATCAGAAGAGCTCGTTGAGGCCGGCGAAGATCGCGGACACGGAGCTGTCCGCCACGACGTTGCGGATCGTGTCGGCGAGGAGCCCGGCAACGGAGAGGACGGTGAGGCCGCCGGCCGCGTCGGGGGCGATCGGCACGGTGTCGGTGACGGCGAGCTCCTCGAATCGTCCAACGAGCGCCTCGACGGCGCCGGGGGCGAAGAGCGCGTGCGTGGCGAAGGCGCAGACGCCGTCCGCGCCCGCCGCGCGCAGCGCCTCCCCGGCGGCCAGGAGGGTGCCGCCGGTGACGACGAGGTCGTCGCCGATCAGCGCCGTCTTCCCGCCGACGTCTCCGAAGACCTCGGCGGCGACCGCGACCTCGTGCGCGGGCCGCGTCTTCGCGACGACCGCGAAGCCGCAGTCGAGCATGTGGCTGACGCGCCGCGCCTGCTTGACGCGCCCGAGATCGGGCGAGACGGACACGACGTTTCCGCCGTGCAGGCCGCGCTCCCGGAAGTGCTCGGCGAAGAGCGGCAGCGCTGTCATGTGGTCGACCGGGATGTGGAAGAACCCCTGGATCTGGCCCGCGTGCAGGTCCATCGTAAGGACGCGGTCGACGCCCCCCGCCTCGAGGAGGTCGGCGACGAGGCGGGCGGAGATCGGCTCCCGCGGCGCCAACTTCTTGTCCTGCCGCGAGTACGGGAACCACGGCATCACCGCCGTGATCCGGTGTGCCGACGCGAGGCGCGCAGCGTCCACCATCACGAGGAGCTCGACCAGGCGGTCGTTCGGGTCGGGCCAGCAGGACTGGAGGAGGAAGACGTCGGCGCCGCGAACCGACTCGGCGTACCGGCAGTAGACCTCGCCGTCGGTGAACGTCTCGAGCTCGACGCGGCCGAGCGGGACGCCGAGCCGGCCGGCGATCGTGGCCGCGAGCGCGGGATGGGAGCGGCCGGCGAACAGCAGCAACCGGCCGCCCCGCATCTACGCCCCCACGGCAGTGGCCGCCGTCGACTCCTCGATCGGCGCCCACCGGTCGGCCAGCCGCGCGGCGACCTGCGGCAGGGTCGTGTACTCCATCTCCTCCGCCGGCAGCCGCGCGGGCTCGAACGGGCCCATCCTGCGCATGAAGTCGGCGATCTCGAGTGCGGTCCGACGGGCGTGGTCGAACGAGTTGTTGCCGAGCAGGTCGCGCATGCCGACCAGCCGGCCCTCGGCGAGCTGGAAGCCCATCCCCACGACGCGCGGCGGCCCGTCGAAGCGCGCCGGCTGGCTCTCGTCGACCGCGCACGGCATCAACGGACCGTTGTGGGAGCCGCGCATCCAGCCGGACACGAGATGCGGAAACGCGAACGGCTCCAGCACCTCGCCCACCGCGGGGAGGCCGCTCTGCGCGCGCACGATCAGGATCGGGTCGTCCTTGCCGACATACCTGCCCGCGAGCAGCGACAGGCGCGACGTCGAGGCGACCGCGACCGGCTCGCTGCGGTCGTGCTTGCGGAAGACCTGCTTGATCACGAACCGTCCCGTCGTGCCGATGTACGCGAGCAGGTCGTAGAGCTCCTCCGGGCACTCGAAGGTCGCCGTCCGGTGCTCGATCAGGTCGTGCACCTCGATCGCGAAGCCCTCGTGCATGCTCGGGTCGATCACGAGCCCGGCCGTGTTGAAGGGATCGCAGAAGATGCGGTAGAGCGGGAGGTTCCACGCACCGGGCGCCGTCTTGTCCGCCGCGAAGACGACGATCGGCTCGGACGGCCGCTCCTCGATCTCCATCTCGGCGACGCCGGGCCCCGAGCCCCGGACGTTGCCCGAGAACGCGTCCACGAGCAGGTCCTGCCCCGCCCCGTACAGGTGGAGCTCGCGCGCCACTCCCGTGGCCTCGACGAACGTGTCCCACGCGAGCCCGTGCACGCGCTCGGAGTCGACGCCGTGCTCGTGGGTCAGCACGAGGTTGACGTCGTCGCCGCACGACCCCACGTGGCCGTCGACGAGCAGCCCGTCGGCGACCGCCGCCTCGATCCGCGCCCGCACGACGGCGAGCATGCGCGGATGGACGTCCCCGTGGCCGACGTAGCCCCCGACGTCGGCCTTGATCGCGCTGATGGTGATCCTGTCCACGGCTCCTCCCTCAGTCCATCGGCCAGCCGCTCCCCGCGCCCGGCGGCGCGGCGGCCTCGTGCTCGAGGCGGAGGCCAGCCGCCGCCAGCTGGTCGGCGAGGCGCAGGTGGTCGAGCTCGGCCACGCGCGCCACGGCATGGGCGATCGCGTGGATCGTCGGGACGCCGCCCTCGGCGCGCATCGCCCGGATGAGCTCCTGCTCGAGCTCGTCCCGGTACTCCTGCTCGGTCAGCCCGAGCGTCGGTGTCGTCGCGTCCATGGCTGCTCCTCTCGCATCGGCCCTGCGGTCACGTCAGGTGGTCGACGAACCAGGCGGCCGCGAGGTCGGCGACCTGCTCCAGCGCCCCCCGCTCCTCGAACAGGTGGGTCGCCCCCGGCACCACCTCGAGGCTCGCGGGGCAGCGGAGCTCGCGGAGCGCCCCGCGGTTGAGCTCGAGGACGACGTCGTCGCGACTCCCCACGATCAGCAGCGTCGGCGCGGCAACCTCGCCGAGGCGCGCCCCCGCGAGGTCCGGCCTCCCGCCGCGCGACACGACCGCCCGGATCGCCTCTCGGAGGTCGGCGGCGGCCCAGAGCGCCGCGGCCGCGCCGGTGCTCGCGCCGAACAGCCCGACCGGAACGTGGTGCGCCTCGGGCTGCCACCGCAGCCACTCGACGGCGGCGGACAGGCGCCCGGCGAGGAGCGGCACGTCGAAGACGTTGCGCCGGTCGTCCGCCTCCTCGGGCGTGAGGAGGTCGAACAGGAGCGTCCCGAGGCGCGCGTCGTTCAGCGCGCGCGCGACCTGGAGGTTGCGCGGGCTCAGGCGGCCGCTGCCGCTCCCGTGGGCAAACGCGACGACGCCGACTGCGTCGGTCGGCATCGCCAGCGTCCCGGGCAGCGCAAAGTGATCCGGGAGGATCGTGACCGCACGCGTCGCGACCGTGTGCGGGCCGCGCTGCGACAGCTGCGTCATCGCGGCGACCCCCCGGCGCGGCGGTCGGGCACGGGCTGCCCCGGCAGGTGGAGCAGGTTCTCGACGTCCCGGACGCCCTGCACCTCGCGCACGGCACGCTCGAGGTCGCCGAGGAGCTCGGCGCTGTCGACCTCACCGCGGAGGACGACGCAGCCGTGCTCGGCGTTCAGGCTGATCCGGCCCTTCGGCCGCCGCGGGTCGCGGAAGACGATGCTCTCCACCTTGTGCACGAGCTCCGCGTCGTCGAGCTCGCGCGCCGGCCCCGGCCGGAGCCGATGGACGAAGCCCCTCCAGCGGCCGTGCGCCCGCGCCGAGGCGGCGCGGAGCGCGCGGGACGACCTGCGCTCGGAGCGGCGAAGGGCGCCCGCCGCTCGGTCGCGGATCAGGCGCCTCCGTCGGCGGCCGTGCCGCGGCTCGAAGAGGTACGTCCCGAGCGCACCGGCGACGGTTCCGGCGAGGAACGCCACCGAGGCGCCGACTCGACGGACGGCACACGTCTCGGCGCCCGACCCGTGGTCCATGGCTTCCTCCGGCCTCCTCCGTCCGGACTCCGAGCGTCGTCGCTGCGGCGAGCCGCCGAATCGGGCGGCTCGCGGACCGGATCCAGGGAAACTACGGATCGGCCACCGCACATCAGGCAGCGCTCGGGCGCCGTCGCGGCGACCGCGCCGTAGCCGCAGCGGTCGCACCGGAACTCCTGTCGCGGTGGCGGGCCGGTCGCATTCGCTGCCGTCGGGCGGCTGCTCACAGCGTTCGGGATCGCCGTCACAGCTTGTAGCCCAGATCCCGCAGCAGCGCCTTCCGCGCCGCCGCGTCCGCGTCGGTCTCGACGCCGAGCGGCGCCCCGCCGTCGACGACGCCGAGCACGCCGCGGCCGGCGGCCGACTCCGCGACGATCACGCACACCGGGTTCGCGGTGGCGCAGAACACGTGGCAGACCTCGGGCACGAGCTTCAGCTGGTTGAGGACGTTGACGGGGAAGCCGTCGCGGAGGAAGACGACGAACGAATGCCCGGCGCCGATCGCGAGCGCGTTCCTCGTCGCCAGCTCGACGAGCTCGTCGTCGTTCCCGCTCCGCCGGACGAGGCGCCGGCCCGACGACTCGCAGAACGCGAGCCCGAAGCGGAGGTGTGGCGACGACCCGGCGAGCGCCTCGTGGAGGTCCTCGACGGTCTTGACGAAGTGGGCCTGGCCGAGGATCACGTTCAGGCCCTCCGGCTTCTCGACCTCGACCTCGAGCAGCTCCACGGGTCACCTCCTCCGTACGGCGGCGAGCGCCCGGTCGCCGCGGGGCGTGAGTGCGAAGTGGCGGTCGACGAGGCCGTCCGCCGCGAGGGCGGCCGCGTACCGCCACGGCGGGCGGCGCGCCTCGCCGGCGACGAAGGCACGCAGCGCCTCGAGGGCCGCGGGCGGCACCCCGAACGTCTCCCGGAAGCGCAGGTCCTCGAACGCGAACGTGAGCGGGAGTGCCCGGGCTGCGAGCTCGCGGTCGGCGACGGTGCCCCCGGCGGGGCGGCCGTCGATCTCGACCTCGTAGCCGCCGTTGCGCTCCCGCACCTCGACGATCGTGCCGGCGTCGGAGCGCCCGCGGAAGGCGAGCGGCGGGCGCGGCGCGGGCTCGGCAGGCTCGGGGGCGCCGTGGTGCAGGTGCTCGCGCCACGCGCGCCGCGTCCCCTCGTCGGGCACCCACTCGGCGAGCAGGCGCTCGAGGTCGCGCTCGAGCTCGTGCAGGCGCTCGGCGAAGCGCCTGCGCGCAGCGCTCTCGTCGCCGGCCTTCCGATGCTCCGCCTGGACGTGGCGGAACTCCCAGACGATCGCCTCGAGCTCGTCGCGCGAGACCGGGCCGTTCACGAGGTCAGCCTGCCCCGCCGCCCTCACGGGCGCATCGGGGAGTTCGCCGACGGCGCGGACGAGGAGGCCCGCTGTCCAGCGCGTCGCCGCGCCTCGCCCGGAGCCGCTCTCGCAGCCCCGCGAGCACCGGCCCCGGCAGCACCGGGATCACGGCCAGAGACGCCTCCTCCGGGTGAGCCCTCGGATTCTCTCCGACCGGACGGCACGCGCGCACACGGCGCACCCGCGGCGCCGGCGGCGTCGGACGCTCAACGGCTGAGCGTGACCGCGGGCGAGTCGGAGAGCGACGCGCCGCGGACGGGCCTCCTCGGCGACGCCTCCCGCGGGAGCCCGAGCGCCGCCGCCGCGTCGGCGTGGACGCTGCGCCCCGCGAGCGAGTAGTCGGCGCCGAAGTCGACGGCGCCGTTCAGCTCGAGCACGACGAAGCCCGCGCCGGGCACCGGCAGGAGGTCGACGCCGACGAGGTCGGCCCCGATCGCGGCGGCCGCGGCGACCGCGAGCGACTCGGCCTCGACGGGCGGCGCGACCGGGCGCTTCGAGCCGCCGAGGCTGACGTTCGTGCGCCACTCCGACGGCGCGGCCACGCGCTCGATGGCGCCGACGACGCGGCCGCCGGCGACCAGCAGGCGCAGGTCGCGTCCGACGGGCGGGACGAGCTCCTGCAGCAGCGCACCGTGGCGCCGGAACCACGGACGGCTCGCGACGGCGGCAAGGCAGCGCTCGAGCTCGGGGGCGCTGTCGCACCGGAGGACGTCGGCGCCCCAGCTCCCGAAGCGCGGCTTGACGACGACCGGCGGCGCGAGCGCCGGGGACCCGCCGGCACGGAGGAGCACGGTCGCGGGGTGCGGCAGGCCCGCCAGCGCGAGCAGCCGCGCCGTCCGGAGCTTGTCGTGCGCCCCCAGCAGCGCGAAGGCGCGGTTGTGCACGGTGATCCCGCCTCGCTCGAGCAGCAGGAGGTCGAGCAGCCCCGGCTCGACGCCGTCGAGCGACGGGAGGACGTCGAGACGTCCCACCAGCACGTCGCCGTGGCGTGTGCGGACGCGCGCCTCGGGCGGCGGGACGACAGCGACGGGTATCCCGAGCGTCCGCCACGTGTCCGCCAGCTCGGCGTTCGTGGGGCTGTCCGGGCTGCCGACGACGAGGACCTCCGAGCGGGCGCCGTGTCGGGCGCGCCGGCGCGGCGCCGGCTCGACGGCGGGCTCGAGGACGAGCAGCGCGAGCAGGGCGGCACGCTCGGCCAGGGAGGGCACGTCGACGCGCTCGTGGGCCGCGTGAGCCCCGGCGCCGACGGGGCCGAGCCCGTCGAGCGTCGCCGTGTAGAGGCTCGTCGTGTTCGCGTCGGAGCCGCCGCCGACGAGACCGGCATCCTCGAGCTCGAGCCCGAGGGTTGCGCCGAGCCGGCGCGCGGTCTCGAACAGCGCCCGGTTGCGCGGGGTCGCCTCCATCGGCGTCCGCCCGAAGCGACCCTCGACCTCGACCGACGCGCCCGGGAGCACCGGCGTCAGCGAGCGGATCTCCGCGTCGAGCGCCTGCGCGACCGCCTCCGAGGGCGCGCGGACGTCGACGAACGCCACCGCCTCGGGCGCGACGACGTTCGGACGCAGGCCGCCGTCGATCGTGCCGACGTTGACGGTGACGCCGAGGTCCGGGTCGTTGAGGTCGAACAGGCGCTGTACCTGGTGCGAGAGCTCGAGGATCGCGCTCGTCCCCTCGGCGAAGCTCCCGCCGGCGTGGGCGGCCCGCCCGCGCGCGACGACCCGGTACCGGCCGACCCCCTTCCGGGCCGTCTTCAGCCTTCCCGGTGCCCCGTCGGCGCCCTCGAGGACGAAGGCGCGCGCGGCGCCGCGCGCGAGCGCGGCAATCCAGCGCGTCGACTCGGCGCTGCCGATCTCCTCGTCGCTGTTCAGGAACACCACCGGCGTGACCGTGGGCTCGAGCCCGAGCGCGCGCAGGGCGTGGAACGCGAACACGAGCTGGACGAGGCCCGCCTTCATGTCGTACACGCCTGGACCGACGAAGGCGCCGTCCTCGAGGCGCGCCGGCATCGCGTCCAGCGTCCCGACCGGCCACACGGTGTCCATGTGACCGACGAGGAGCTGGCGCGGCGCGCCGCGCCGCCTCGTGCGCGGGCGGGCGAAGAGGTGGTCGCCCACCGCCGCAGCGCGGACCGCGCGCACGGCCAGCCCGGCCGACTCGAGCTCGTCCGCCAGCAGGCGGAGGACGGTGCGCTGGGACTCGGGGACGAGGGACGGCGACTCGGCGCGTGTGAGCCGTTCGAGCAGCCGCGTCATCTCGTCGCGGCGCTGCACGAGGTAGTCGAGGACGGCGTGCGGGTCTGCTCCGGCCACGGCGGCTACCGCGAGAAGTCGACGGGGTACGGGAACGAGCGGCTGTCCCGGACGTCAGCGAACCGCCCGGGCGCGAGGTACGCGAGCACCCCCCGGCGGTGGATCACGTCGGCGTCGTCGCGCTCGGCGGAGCGGAGCGACGCCTCGTCGGCCCATGCTGCGACGATCCGCCCGACGACGAGGCTCGCGTCGCCGAAGCCGTCGACGACCCGGTCGAGCTCGCACTCGAGATGGAGCCGGCACCCCTCGACGAGCACGCCGTCCACCGCCCGCGCCGGGAACGTCGGCAGCGCCGCGAGCCCGAGCTTCGCGCCGTCGTCGGCGCGGGGGGCGGCGGCGAGGCTCACGCCGACGATCTGCTCCGCGGTCGGGAAGCTGACGGTGAACGCGCGGTGCTCGAGCACGTTCCGGTAGGTGGCGTGCCGCGGTGTGCACACGAACGCGTAGCGGTCCTCCCACCCGAGCGGCAGCGCCAGGTGCTTCGGCGCCAGGTCGTAGCCCTCGCCCTCCCTCGTGCCGACGAGCACGAGCGGTGCGACCGCGAAGAAGCGGTCCCAGATCGGCCGCGCGAGCGACAGGGGAACGAGCCCGGCGCTCTCCGGCGTCGCGTCGGACGCGGGAGCCGTCATGCCTCGATCGTCCGCGGCCGCGGAGCCGGCGCCATCGGTCGCATCGCCGACGGGCCGTACGGCGAACTACGGAAGCGCTGCGGACGCGCGGGCCGGGCGGCGGCCGCGCGCGACGAGCGCGCCGAGGATCCCTGCCGCCAGTGCGAGCTGCACGGCCGCCGGCACCACCCGCCCCGCGGCGCGGTGCGGCCGGCGGTGGCTCGGGAAGAGCGGCATACCGCCGGGCCGCGGCAGCGGGAGCACGTGCTCGAGGTCCGGAGCCGCGGAGGCGACGGCGCCGACGGTCGCCGGGTCGACGCCGCGGCGCGCGGCGAGCAGGAGCACGGCGGCGACGCCGCCGGCGGCCTCGAAGCGGCGAGACGGGATGTCCTCGTGCGGGACGACGTCGAGCGCGGCGTGGAGCAGCGGCCCGAGCACGGCGGCCCCGGCGCGCGACCCTGCGAGCTCGCCGGCCAGGGCGCCGGTGGCCACGTGGAGCAGGACGATCACCGGTCGAGGGCGCGCCTGCCCGGACGGCGGCACGCGCGGAGGTGGGTCGGCACGGCCATCCGGCGCAGCGTGGCTGGCGCGCGCCGCGGGTGCATCCGGGTTTTCCCCCGAAGCAGGACGCTCCGCGAGCGGCGACACTGTCGGCATCGTGGAGTTCCTTCGCGAGGCTCCGCTGTTCGCCGACCGCGTCGACGCCGGCCGCGTGCTCGCCCGGCAGCTCGAGAGCGAGAGCGCCGATGCCGTCGTCGTCGGGCTCGCCCGCGGCGGAGTCGTCGTTGCCGCTGAGGTCGCGGCGGTGCTCGCGCGGCCGCTCGACGTCCTCGCCGTCCGGAAGGTCAGG
>DATHTC010000396.1:0-2633 GCA_035463735.1 Gaiellaceae bacterium
AGCCGCTCCTCGAGCGCCGCGCCGGCCGCGACCAGCCGCCGCTCGCCCCAGCGAGGGCCGATCAGCTGCGCGGAGGTCGGCAGCCCGTCGGCGTCCACGCCGCTCGGGACGGCGAGCGCGGGGTGCCCGGTGACGTTGAGCGGGCACGCGAGCACGTTCTCCGCGACCGCGCGCGCCATCGCCTGCGCCTCGCTCATCCGGCCCTCGGGGAGCCGCACCGCCGTCCGGGGCGTCGTCGGCGTCAGGAGCAGGTCGAAGCGACCGAGCGCGTCGTCGAGCGCGCGTCGGAGCGCGATCCGCTGGTTCTGTGCGCGCGCGAGCGGCACGCCCTGGTAGCGCTCGTGCAGCCAGGAGCCGACGAGCAGGGCGAGCTTCGCGGTCGACGGCAGCAGGTGCGGCTCGGCCTGCCGCACGAGCCCGGCCGCGTGGACGCGTTCGACGTCGACGTAACCGAAGTGGCCGGCGGAGATCCCGTGCGAGCGGAGCATCTGCGGCCAGCCGTTCACGAGCAGCCCGAGCCAGATCGGGAAGCCGGCCGTCCAGAGCGGCACCGAGACGCGCTCGACCGTCGCGCCCGCCTCGCCGAGTGCCGCGGCGGTGGTGTCGATTCCGGCGAGCACCGGGGGTTCGCACGACGCGTCGTCGACCGCCTCCTCGATCACCCCGATTCGCAGCCCGGCGACTCCGTCGGAGAGCCCGGCGACGTAGTCGTCCACGGTCACGTCCCGCACCCACTGCGGGTCGCGCCAGTCCTCGCCGGCGATCACGGCCAGTAGCTCGGCAGTCTCGGCAACCGTGCGCGCGATCGGGCCGACGCAGTCGAAGCAGTGGTCGATGTAGCTCAGCCCGAACGAGGGGACGAGGCCAGTCGTCGCCTTCAGCCCCACGACGCCGCAGGCGGCGGCCGGCATGCGCACGCTGCCGCCGTTGTCGACGCCGAGCGCGAGGTCGACGAGCCCGGCCGCGACCGCGGCCGCCGCTCCCGACGACGACCCGCCGGCCGAGTGGGCCGCGTTCAGCGGGTTCCGCGTCGCGCCGAACGCGCTCGTGTCCCCGTAGCCCGAGGCGGAGAAGTCGTCGAGGTTGAGCTTCCCGACGATCGTGCCGCCCGCGTCGAGCACCCGCTCGACGACGACGGCGTCCGCGGTCGGCGTGTACGAGAGCGTGCGGGAGGCGTTCGTCACCGGGACGCCGGCGACGGCGAGGTTGTCCTTCACCCCGACCCGGCGTCCGGCGAGCCGCCCCTCCGCCGCCCCCTCGACGCGGCAGAGCCGCACGAATGCGTTGTGCGGGTCCTCCTCCGGCGTCGGCCGGCGGCCCGGGTCACGGACGTGGTGGCGAAGCGGGACCTCGAGCTCCGGCAGGTCCTCGACGGCGTCGAGCGTCTCGAGCCAGGCCGACGCGAAGGACGCGTACACGTCGGCCTCGCCCGGCGCGAACGTCAGGTGATCGGCCGCCGCGAGTCGCTCGAGGTCGGTGCCGGTCGGCGGGCGGAGGTGCCCCATCGTGCGCCCGTGCTCCGCGCGTCGGCTCCCGCTCTCGCTCGGCGGCGGCATGCGCCTGAATCTACTGGTACGTTCGCGCGTCGTGCAGCTGCGGGTCGAGCGCGGCTTCGTCGAGGTCGCCGACGGCGTGCTCCACTACGCCGCGTGCGGAGCCGGCGAGCCCGTGCTTCTCCTGCACCAGACGCCCCGATCGTGGGACGAGTACCGAGACGTCCTGCCGCTCCTCGGGCGGAGCCGCCGGGCCATCGCCATGGACACGCTCGGTTTCGGCGACTCCCGGCCGGTGTGCGAGGGGCCGCACACGATCGAGCGCTGGGCCGGCGCCGCGGTCGCGCTGCTCGACGCACTTGGGCTCGACCGCGTCGACGCCGTCGGGCACCACACCGGCGCCTACGTCTCGGTCGAGCTCGCGGCGGCGTTCCCCGAGCGCGTCCGCGCCGTGGTGCTGTCGTCGCTCGGACTCGTCGCGCCGGAGGAGCGGCGGCTGCACGCGGCCGGCCGCGCGCCCGTCGACGAGGTCGACCGCGCCGAGGACGGATCGCACGTGCTCGAGCTCTGGCGGCTGCGCGCGCCGTTCTACCCCGACCGCCGCCCGGACCTGCTCGAGCGCTTCCTCGTCGACGCCCTCCGCGCCGGGCCGCTCGCCGCCGAGGGTCACCGCGTCGTCGCGCGCTACGCGGTCGAGGAGCGCCTGCCGCTCGTCCGCTGCCCCGTGCTGCTCGTCGCCGCGACCGCCGACCCGCACGCGTACCCCTCGCTGCCCGCGCTCCGGAAGGCGCTCCCGCAGGCGGCGGTCGTCGAGATCCCCGGCGGCATGGTGCCGCTTCCGGACGGCCGGCCGGATGAGTTCGCCGCAGCGATCGAGTCGTTCCTCGCCATGCTGCCGCGCTAGCTCCCTGGTTCTCGCCGCTCGGCAGCACGGCCTTCGGCGAGCAGCGCCCGGAAGTCGGCCACGGCCTGCGTCGGCGCGGGCGCGAAGCTCGCGCCGCGGCTCGGCCCGAGTCCCGTCAGCCGGCGAAGCTCGACGGCGGCCTCGGTGCACTTCAGAAGCACCGCGACCGAGTTGACCACGGGCGCGTGCCCGACGGCGGCGCCGTGCTCGCCGGCGAGCAGCAGCGCCGGGAGCGC
>DATHTC010000397.1:0-6091 GCA_035463735.1 Gaiellaceae bacterium
GGCCTCCGCCGGTCCGCCCCGAGGGCGCGAGCCCCGCCTGGGTCTCCTTCGGGAGGTCGAGCCTGTCCGCGACGAGACGCAGCGCCTCCTGCCGCTGCGGCGAGTCCTCGTAGCGCGAGAGCACCTCCCGCGCGCGGACGAACGCCTCCTGCCGGTCGGCCGCACGGTCGAGCTCGACTCGAACGCGGTGCACGAGGTAGCTCGACGCCCCCGCGAGCCGGCCCTCGAAGCCCTCGGGAGCGTCGGCTGGATCCACGCCCGGCGGCAGAGCGACGACGCGGACGTCGAGGCCGCCCGCTGCGGCGAGCTCCATCCCGCGCAGCGTCGCCTCGGCGCCGGCGGCGTCGCCGTCGAAGCAGAGGTAGACGCGGCGGGTCAGCCGCGCAAGCTCGCGCACGTGGCGCTCCGTGAGCGCCGTCCCCATCGAGGCGACCACGGGCTCGAACCCCGCCTGGCGGAGCGCGATCACGTCCGTGTTCCCCTCGACCACGACGGCGCGGTCCTGCTTCGCGATCGCGGTCCGCGCGAGGTGGAGGCCGTACAGGACGTCGCCCTTGCGGAACAGGTCGCTCTCGGGCGAGTTGACGTACTTCGCCCGCAGCGGGTCGTCGTCCCGCAACCGCCTCGCCTGGAACCCGACGATGCGACCCCGCGCGTCGGCCAGCGGGAAGAGCAGGCGGCCGGAGAAGTAGTCGGTGCCGCGCCGCGACGTGAGGCCCGTGGCCGCGAGCTCGTCGCGTGTGAAGCCCTTCTCGAGCGCCTTCCGCGTCAGCGTCGGGCCGCGGGCCGGCGCCAGCCCGAGCCGGAACTCGCGGCACACGGCGTCGCCGAGCCCGCGGCCTGCGAGGTACTCGCGGACGGGCTCCCCCGCCTGGGTCTCCCACAGGTAGCGCTCGTAGAAGACCGCGGCCTGCTCGAGCAGCTCGTGGAGCCGCTTGCCGCGCAGGCGCCGCGCCTCCGCCTCGGGCGAGGACTGCTCGTACTCGAGCGGGACGTCGAACCGCTCCGCCAGCCACTCGATCGCACCGGCGAAGTCGACGTTCTCCGTCTCGCGCACGAAGGTGATCAGGTCGCCGCCCTTGCCGCAGCCGAAGCAGTAGAAGAAGCCCTTCTCGGGACTGACGGAGAAGCTCGGCGTCCGCTCCTCGTGAAAGGGGCACCGGCCCGTCCAGCGCGCGCCGGACTTCCGCAACGGCGTGCGCGCCCCGACCACCGCGAGAATGTCGGCCGCCTGCCGGACCCGCTCGACGGAGGCGTCCGCGATCCGCGGCATCAGCCGATCGTCGCCGCGTACGTCAGCGCGAAGCGGTCGGTCATCCCGGCGAGGTAGTCGACGGCGTCCTCGAGTGCGTCGCCCCGGTCGACGAGGTGGTCGAAGATGCGCCGCACCACCTCGTGCGCGCGCTCGTGCTCGCGGCGCGTGTGCGGGCCGAGGTACACGTGCTCGAACATGAACCCGCGCAGGGAGAGCATCGCCGCGCCGACCTCGTCGCCCTGGCGGATGTCGCCGGCGCGGTCGGACGTCTCGACGAGATCGTGGACGAGCGTGTCGATCCGCCGCGAGCCCGTCGGACCGAGCACGTCGATCTCGTCCCGCGGCAGGTCCGCCGGGTCGAGGATCCCGTAGCGGACGGCGTCGTCGATGTCGTGGTTGATGTAGGCGACCCGGTCGACGATCCGCACGATGCGGCCCTCGAGCGTCTGCGGCTCGCCGTCGCCGGTGTGATGGAGGATGCCGTCGCGCACCTCGGCGGTGAGGTTCAGCTGCTCGGCGATCCGGTGCGACTGCTCGTTGTGGCGGAAGCGCAGGCCGAAGCGCTCGCGCAGCGCCGCGTCGAGCGCCTCCTCTCCGGCATGCCCGAACGGCGTGTGGCCGGTGTCGTGCCCGAGCCCGATCGCCTCCGTCAGGTCCTCGTTCAACCGCAGCGCCCTCGCGACGCCGCGGGCGATCCCCGTCGTCTCGAGCGTGTGCGTCATCCGCGTCCGGTAGTGGTCGCCGACCGGGTCGATGAAGACCTGCGTCTTGCCCTTGAGCCGGCGGAACGGCTTCGAGTGGAGGATCCGGTCGCGGTCACGCTGGAACGGCGTCCGCAGCCCGCATTCGTCCTCGTCCCGCAGGCGCCCGCGCGTCTCGTAGGAGCGCACCGCGAGCTGCGACAGCGACCGCTCCTCGGCCGCGCGGATCCGGGCGGCGAACGCGTCGGCGACGCTGCCTGCGAGCTCGGGGCGCGCGACTTCCGGCACGAGCCCAGCGTAGTCGCGCGAGCGGTCGGCGCGGAGGCGGCTCAGAGCTCCTCGCCGAGCGTCGTCAGTGCGCTCTCGACGTCGCCGGTGTTCGGCGTGTCGCGCGGCTCGATCAGGAGCATGTGCGTCTCCCCGTCCGCCCTGGGGCAGTGCTCGACGCCGCGCGGGACGACGAACAGCTCGTCGGGCCCGAGCACGACGTCGCGGTCGCGCAGCGCGATCGTCAGCCGGCCGCGGAGCACGAGGAAGAAGTCGTCGGCGCCTAGATGATGACGGGGACAGTGCCGCCGTCCGCGCTCCACGCGGCTCCGGTGACGTACGCGGCGCGGTCCGAGCACAGGAACGCGATCACCGCGGCGATCTCCTCCGGCTCGGCGAGGCGACCCAGCGGCCGGCCGGCGCCGACCGCCGCGAGCACCTCTTCGCGGGCCTTCCCCGACCGCCGGGCCTGCTGGACCGCGAGCCCGCCATCGCCGAGCCACGCCTCGGTCGCCGTGGGACCGGGGGCGATCGCGTTGCAGCGGATGCCGTCCTTCGCGTACAGGTCCGCGACGAGCCGCGAGAGCGACAGCACGGCGGCCTTCGTGACGGAGTAGTCGGGCATCCCGGTCGACGGGCGCTTCCCGGCGGTCGAGGAGACGTTGACGATCACGCCGCGGCCACGCTTCGCCATCGAGGGAACAACGGCCCGGATCGAGCGGACGTAGCTCATCACGTTCAGCTGCCAGACGGCATCCCACTGGTCGTCGGTGACCTCGTCGAACCCGCGCTGAACGGCCGTGCCGACGTTGTTGACGAGCACGTCGACGTCGCCTGCCGCGTCGATCACCCGCTCGGGCTCGCCGCGCCGGGCCAGGTCCGCCTGAACGTGCAGCGCTTCGCCGACGCCGGGTGCGTCACCGCGCCCGCACGTGACGACCCGGGCGCCCTCGGCCGCGAGGAGTTGCGCGGTCGCCAGGCCGATCCCGCGGGTCGAGCCGGTCACCACGCAGGTGCGGTCCGCGAGCCCCAGATCCACGCGGGGTAGCGTAGTGCCGATGGCGACGACGCTCTTCCTTGCCCGCCACGGCGAGACCGACTGGAACGCCGGTCGCCGCTGGCAGGGGCACGCGGATCCGCCGCTGAACGACCGCGGCCGAGAGCAGGCGGCGGCGCTCGCGCGCCTGCTGGCGCCGGAGCCGCTCGACGCGGTGTACGCGAGCGACCTGCGCCGTGCGTACGAGACGGCGCGGGTCGTCGCCGACGGACGGGGCCTCGAGGTGACGACGATCCCCGAGCTCCGCGAGGTCGACGTCGGCTCGTGGTCCGGCATGACACGCGAGGAGATCCGGCACCGCTTTCCCGAGGGCTTCCGGCGCTGGGCCGCGCAGGAAGGCCATGGCTGGGAAGACGGCGAGAGCTACGAGGAGATGGCCGAGCGCGTGGTCGCCGCGCTCCTGCGCGTGGCGACGCACCATCGCGACGGCAGCGTCCTCGTCGTCACGCACGGCGGCCCGGTCCGGGCGGCCCTCGGCCACGCGAGCGGGCTCTCGGCGCTCGACGCCCGTCGCGAGCTGCGGGTGGTGGAGAACTGCGACGTCGCCCGCCTCGCCGTCGAGGACGGCACCTTCCGGGCACTGGACTGACCGGCGCGTGGAGGATTACCCGTGTAGCAGTGCGCGTCTGCGCCGCACCTCAGCGCCGAGACGAGCACCCGAACCGCAGGCGGCGAAGAGGGCGCACGAAAGCGCCCGATTCGTTCGACGCCGATCGTCTACCGACCGAACCGCGTCCCGTCCGGGTCGCGCGTGGCGCCCGCTCGGAGGTCATCTCCGAAGGGCGACGCATCCGGTTGGGGCGAGACGCCCGCTCCGGGGCTGTCACCCTCCAACTCGGCGGTCAAGGCGTTCACGAGGAAGTACGCGATCGTGCCGACGACGGGGAGGATCAGGACGACCAGAATCCACGCCGTGGTCGCGGCAAGCGTGCGCGTGTGACGGCGACGGACGATGTGGATCAGCGCAACGATCCACGCGATCACGATCAGCGCCCCCAGCAACGATCCGAACAACACCAACTTGAATCTCTCCTCCCGTCCGGAAGTCCCCGCCGCGACTCTACGAGACACCCCGCGGCGTACGTCATCCGCTCGGGATGATCCTCCTTCGGCCGCGGACGACGCGCAGGTGGTCGTCCGGATAGGCCCGCATCGACGTCGAGCCTCAGCGACGGCCGCGAATGCCCACGCGCTCCGCACGCTCGCGCGGTGTGCCGGGAGCTCGAGTCTGGCCGGCCGCGCCGAAGTTGCCCGCATCGCTGACAGGAGCCGAGGCATCACAGGCATCAGCGGGCAGCGTTTGACGACGTATACGGCGCTGGCAACCGCTTGCCTATGCGTGAACGGCTACGCTGCGCGGCATCGAGGACTACACGAACAAGTACAAGGGCGAGCAGGTGGAGGTCGCCCTGTTCGGCGGCGAGTACCAGGAGGGCGTCCTCACCGCCTACTGCTACATCGAGGACGTCGCCCACATCGAGCTGAACGGCCACATCCTCGTCCCCCTGCAGAACGTCGCCTCGCTCCACTGCTCGAGCAGGTGCGACGCGCCCGCGGACCACTGGCCGCCGAGGGGTCTCACCGAGGACGAGCCGCCCGCGGACGACGACGAGCCGTAGCCCCCGGTGAGGCTCGCAGCCGCCCGGAACTACCTCAAGGCCTCGGTCCTCCTGCTCGGGTTCTGCGGCGTCGCCGGCCTGCTCGGTTGGGCGCTCGGCGAGACGCGACTGCTGACCCTGTTCGTGTTCGCGGCCGCATTGATCGCGGCGGCGGTGTGGGCGTACGGGGACCGGTTCGTGCTGGGGATGACGGGCGCGCGCGAGCTGCCGGTGGGCGAGGCGCCGGCCGTCCACTCGACGGTCGAGCGGCTGGCCGCCGTCGTCGGCGTCGCGAAGCCGAAGCTCCACCTCCTCCGCGACGGCCACCCGCGCGCTTTCGCGGTCGGGCGCGGCCCTGCAGGCGCGTCGCTCGTGCTGTCCCAGGGACTGCTCGCAGCGCTCCCCCCCGCCGAGCTGGAGGGCGTGCTCGCGCACGAGCTCGTGCACGTGCGCGCGCGCGACGTGCTCACGCAGACGACGGCGGTCGTCGTCGCGACGACGTTGATCGAGCTGTCGCGCATCGGCGGCTTCCTCGAGCGCGCGCTCCTGTTCGTTCTCGGCCCGATCGCGTCGGCGCTCGTACACGCGCTCCTCTCGCCGAAGCGCGAGTTCGAGGCCGACCGGACCGCCGCGCTGGCATGCGAGTCGCCGCACGGCCTCGCCGACGCGCTGATTCGACTCGAGCAGGCGACCGAGCTCGTCGGGTTCCGCGCGTCGCCGGCGACGGAGCCGCTGTACACGATCGATCCGTTCCCGGAGGACGGGCTCCCGGGGCTGTTCGCCACGCATCCGCCGATCGCCGACCGTGTGGCGCGGCTGCGTGACCTCGACCCGGAATGGCGGGCGAAGCTGCGCGCCGCCTGAGCGCCCTCGGGGGGACGACGAACGGCCGCCCGAGGCGGCCGTTCGCAAAAGGAAAATCGGCGGCGACCTACTCTCCCGGGCCTGAAAAGGCCGAGTACCATCGGCGCTGGCGGGCTTAACTTCTCTGTTCGGAATGGGAAGAGGTGTACCCCCGCTGCTATGACCGCCGAAACTGTCAAAGGTGGGCGTATGCCGCCACACCTTCAAAACTCCATAGCGACGTCGTACGTGTTCAAAATCAAGACCTCGGGCAATTAGTACGGGTCGGCTGAACACATTGCTGTGCGTACACCGCCCGCCTATCAACGTGGTGGTCTTCCACGGCCCTTACTCACTCGAAGTGATGGGG
>DATHTC010000398.1:0-2292 GCA_035463735.1 Gaiellaceae bacterium
CTTCCGTTCGCGCGAGACCCGCTGCTGCGCTCCGGCCGCGACATCCTCGCCGCCCTCGACGCCTCCGGCGAGCTCTCGAGGACACTGATCGTGTTCACGTCCGACAACGGCTTCTTCCACGGCGAGCATCGGGTCAGGGACGGCAAGGTGCGCGTCTACGAGCCGTCGGTCCGCGTGCCGCTGATCCTGCGCGGCCCGGGTGTGCCCGCCGGCGCCCGCCGCGCGAGTCTCGTCGCGAACGTCGACCTGGCGGCGACGATCCTGGACGCAGCGAACGCGCGCCCCGGACGCCGGCCCGACGGCCACTCGCTGCTTCCGTTCGCGCGAGACCCGCTGCTGCGCTCCGGCCGCGACATCCTCCTGGAGACGACGACCTACACGGCGATCCGCACGCCGCGTTACGTGTTCGTCCAGCACGGGAACGGCGAGCAGGAGCTCTACGACCTCGCCCGCGACCCGCACCAGCTGCAGAGTCTCCACGCGGATCCGAGCCGCCTCGCGCTGAAGAACGATCTCGCCGCGCGCCTCGCGCGGCTGCGGGCGTGCGCCGGCGACGCCTGCCGCCGCGGGCCCGACCTGCGCCTCCAGGCCCGATACCGGCGTGGCCCGGCCGGCTGCGTGCGCTCGACGGTTCGCCTCCGCGTGGGCGGCTCGTCCGCCTCGCGCATCGCCGGGGTCACGTTCTACCGCGGGCGGACGAGGATCCGGCGCGACACGAGGGCGCCGTACACGGCCTCGATCGCGCCGCGGAGGCTCCGCACCCGGACGCTCGTCCGCGCGCTCGTCTCGCTCCGCGACTCGCGCACCGCCTCGCTCGACCGCGCCCTCCGCGCCTGCCGCTAGCTCAAGGAGCCGTCGACTCCGGCCGATGTCGCTCCCATGAGCGGCGGTGCGGAGAAGCTGCACGACGCGATCCAGCTGAGCCAGGAGGGCAACGGCCGGCTGGACAGCGCCGTCCTCGTCGGCTGGGTCGTCGTGGCGGAATGGGTCGGCCCGGACGGCACGCGCACGCTCACGCGGATGAGCGGCACCCCCGGCGGGGCGGTTCCGCCCGAGTGGCAGACCCGTGGCTACCTCCACGAGGCGCTGTTCGGCAAGTGGAACAACGAAGCGTGACCTAGCCTTACGATCCTCCGGCCTTGCCGCTGCTGGAGGTCCGGAACGTCACGCGCCGCTTCGGCGGCATCGTCGCACTCGACGACGTCTCGTTCGACGTCGAGGCCGGGCAGATCGCCGGCCTGATCGGGCCGAACGGCGCAGGCAAGACCACCGTCTTCAACGTGATCACCCGGCTGTACCGGCCGGACGAAGGACAGGTCGTCTTCGACGGCGCGAGCTTGCTCCGGACGCCGCCGCACAAGGTCGTCAGGCGCGGGATCGCCCGCACCTTCCAGAACGTGGAGCTCTTTTCGGGCATGTCCGTGTTCGACAACGTGCTCGTCGGGACGCACGCGCGGAGCCGGTGGTTCGCCGAGCGGCGCGCGCGGCGGCTGGCGCAGGAGGCGCTCGAGGAGGTCGGGGCGGCCGACGTCGCGGCCCGGCCGGCGGCCGGGCTCCCGTTCGGGACGCTCAAGCGGGTCGAGCTCGCCCGCGCGCTGGCCGCAGGGCCGCGGCTGCTGCTGCTCGACGAGCCGGCCGGCGGGCTCAACCACGAGGAGGTCGGCACGCTCGGAGAGCTGATCCGCCGGATCCGCAAGGAGCGCGACCTGACGATCCTCGTCGTCGAGCACCACATGAGCCTCGTGATGTCGGTCTCCGACCGGGTGCAGGTGCTCGACTTCGGGCGGAAGATCGCCGAGGGGACGCCGGAGGAGGTCCAGCGGGACCCGGCAGTGATCGAGGCGTATCTCGGGGAGGTGCCGGCATCGCCGCCCTCCTCGAGCTGAAGGACGTCGAGGCCCGGTACGGCCCGGTCGAGGCGCTCCACGGGATCTCGCTGACCGTCGAGGACGGCGAGATGGTCGCCGTGCTCGGCGCGAACGGCGCGGGGAAGACCACGACGCTGCGCGCGGTGTCAGGCACCGTCGCCCGCCGGGGAGAAGTGCTGTTCGCCGGCAACCGGCTGCCCCGCTCGGCGGAGCGAACGGCCCGGATGGGGATCGCGCACGTCCCCGAGGGGCGCGGCACCTTCTCCGAGCTGACCGTGCAGGAGAACCTCCGGCTCGGCGCCTACACGCGGCGGGACCGGAAGCTCTCGGAGGACATCAAGCGCGTCCACGGGTATTTCCCCTGGATGGCCGAGCGCGGCCGCCAGCGCGCGGGGACGCTCTCGGGCGGCGAGCAGCAGATGCT
>DATHTC010000399.1:0-5550 GCA_035463735.1 Gaiellaceae bacterium
AGCCTCCGTGTTGACGGTCTTGACAACGATCCGATCACGGTAGCGCGAGCGGCTGACGTTGTCAACGGTGGCTACAGCGACCCGCGGTAGAGCCGGTTGCGCGCCACGCCGGTGAGCCGCGAGACGACCTCCGCCGCCTGGCGGCGCGAGGCCCCCGCGGCGACGAGCTCTCCCACGGCGGCGACTGCGTCCGCCTCGTCGCGCCCGACCGCGCCCGCCCCGACGACGAGCACGACCTCGCCGCGCGGCGGCTCCGAGAACCGTGCCGCGAGCTCCGCCGCCGTCCCGCGCGCGACCTCCTCGAAGCGCTTCGTCAGCTCCCGGCACACCGCCGCGTCGCGCTCGGGCAGGGCCGCCGAGAGCGAGGCGAGCGCCGCAGGGAGCCGCTGCGGCGACTCGAAGGCCACGACGGCCCAGGGCCACCGCGCCACCTCCTCCCACAAGGACGCGAGCCGTGCCGCGCCGCGGGGCAGGTACCCGACGAACTGGTAGCGCTCGGCGACGAGGCCGCTGGCGACGAGCGCGGTCTCGACCGCCGACGGCCCCGGCAGCACCGTCACCGTGAGGCCGGCCCCCAGTGCCGCGGCGACGAGCCGCGCGCCCGGGTCGCTGATCCCGGGGAGCCCAGCGTCGGAGACGAGCGCGATGCGCTCGCCGGCGCGCAGCCGCGGCAGGACCTCCGCCGTCCTCGCCGCCTCGTTGTGCTCGTGGTACGAGACGAGCCGCGCCTCGATCCCGTGCCGCTCGAGCAGGATGCGCGTCCGGCGCGTGTCCTCGCAGAGCACGACGTCGGCCTCTCGAAGCTCCGCGAGCACGCGGAGCGTGACGTCCTCGAGGTTCCCGATCGGCGTCGCGCAGACCGCGAGCGGCATCAGGCTGCGGCGGCGAGCGCCTCGAACCCGATGAGGCCGGCGCCGACGAGGCCCGCCGCATTGCCGAGCGTCGCCCGCACCACGCGCAGGCGCTCGTTCGCCGGTGCGAGCGCCTCGCGCCGCATCACCTCGCGCGCCGGCTCGAGGATGAGCTCCCCCGCGGCCGAGAACCCGCCGCCGACGACGACGACCTCCGGGTCGAACAGGTTGACGAGCGTGCCGATCCCGGATCCGAGCTTCCGGCCGATCTCGTTGAGGATCGCGAGCGCCCGCTCGTCGCCCTCCTCGGCGAGACGGACGAGCGCGCGCGAGTCGGCCGTCGGCCCGAACACCGCGCGGGCGGCCTCCGTCGCCGCGTGTCCCGAGGCGAACGCCTCGAGGTGACCCCGGCCCGTGCACGTGCCCTGGCACGGGGGGCCGTCGTGGTCGATCACCATGTGCCCGACCTCGGCCCAGCCGCGGTAAAGAGCGCCGTCGAGCACGAAGCCTCCGCCGACGCCGGTGCCGAGCGTGAGCATCACCATCGAGCGCGTCCCCGCCCCGGCGCCGAAGCGCCACTCGGCGAACGTCGCAGCGTTGGCGTCGTTCTCGACCCCGACCGGGAGGCCGAAGCGCTCGCGGAAGCGATCGTCGAGGTCGACGTCCTCGAGCCGGATGTTGACGGAGCCGAGCGCACGGCCGGTGAGGCGATCGATGCGGGACGGCACGGCGAGCCCGATTGCCGCCACGTCCGAGTCGACGAGCTCGCGGATCGCGTCGTCGAGCGCCTCGAGCAGCGCGGCCTGGGAGCCCGTGGGCGTCCGCCGCGACCGCCGCTCGCGCACCTCACCCGTCCGGTCGACGACGCCGACCGCGATCTTCGTGCCGCCCACGTCGACGCCGATCACGGAGGGCTCAGCCATAGGGCGCGGCTACCATACCCGGCCGCATGGCGACCCAGGACAAGCCCTACCGCGTCTACCGCGGCGGACGCACGAAGGGCAAGGTCCCGACCCTCCCTCCGCCGGAGCGCTCGCGCCGCAGCGACGGCCGTCGGCCGACCGCCCGCCCGCCGGTCGCCCCGGAGCAGCCGGAGCGTACGCGCCGCACCTCGACCGGCCGCAGGATCGGGATCGCCCTGATCGTGCTGCTGCTGCTCGTCGTCGCGTGGGCGGTGGCGAGCTTCCTCGCCGTCCGGAGCGGCGTCCGCGACGCGAACGCGCGGCTCGACGACGACGCCCGGGCAGCGCTCGCGCCCGACGAGGGATCGCTCGTGTCGAACCCGAGCGTGATCCTGCTGCTCGGCACCGACCACTGGGCGGCGGTCACCGACCGCCAGGGCGCCCGCCGGGCCGACTCGATCCTCCTCGTCCGCACCGACCCGCGCCGTGGCCGGCTTACGTACCTCTCGATCCCCCGTGACCTCCAGGTCGAGGTGCCCGGGATCGGCACGCAGAAGATCAACGCGGCTGCGCAGTTCGGCGGGCCTGCACTCGCGATCCGCACCGTCCGGGCCTTCACCGGCATCCGCGTCAACCACGTGGCGGTCGTCGACTTCGCCGACTTCGAAGAGCTCGTCGACGCGCTCGGCGGGATCACCGTCGACGTCCCGAAGCCGATCCTCGCGAACAAGTTCGACTGCCCGTACGCCACCCAGGAGCGCTGCGACCGGTGGCCGGGCTGGCGCTTCGCGAAGGGTGAGCAGCACATGGACGGCCGCCGGGCGCTGGTCTACTCGCGGATCCGGGTCAACCGGCTCGACCCGTCCGAGTCCGACGTCACGCGGGGCGAGCGCCAGCAGGCGGTGACGCAGGCGATCATGCGGAAGACGCTGAGCCCGGTGACGATGGCGAAGATGCCGATGATCGGCGACGAGCTGACCGCGCCCCTCGCCACCGACCTCTCCACGTGGCAGTTCACGCAGCTCGCGTGGTCGAAGTTCCGTGCCGACGACGGTCGCTCGCTCCACTGCCGCCTGGGCGGCGAGGACGCCGGCGGGACGCTCATCCCGACGGAGGAGAACCGCAACGTGGTGTCGATGTTCCTCGGCGTCTCCGCGGCGCAGCCCCCCGCGCCGGGGTCGCCGTTCGCTCCGGGATGCCGCGTCGGCGGCTGACGGCGATGGTCTAGGGTCGCCGGCGTGGGCGTCCTCTCGTGGATCCTCTTCGGGCTGGTGGCCGGCGCGGTCGCGCGCCTCCTCGTCTCGGGAACCGGTGGGATCGGCTGCCTCGGGACGCTCGCGGTCGGGATCGTGGGAGCGCTGCTCGGCGGCCTGATCGGCGAGGTCCTGCTCGGGGAGGACGTCGAGTTCGGCTGGGACATCGGGCCGTTCCTGCTCGCCGTGCTCGGAGCGGTGGCGTTCCTGCTCGTCCTGCGCGCGCTCGGCGGCCGGCGGCGGCTGTGACCCCGATGGGGATCCGCCGCGTCGTCCCGGATTTGCAGACGGACAACATGGCCGAGAGCCGCGCGTTCTACGTCGACGTGATCGGCCTCGAGGTGGGCATGGACCTCGGGTGGATCGTGACGCTCGGATCGACGAGCAACCCGACGGCGCAGCTGAGCCTCATGGAGCAGGACGCCACGGCGCCCGTCGTGCCGAACGTGACCGTCGAGGTGGGGGACGTCGACGCGGTGCACGCGGCGGCCGTCGCCGCGCGGGCGACGATCGTCCACCCGCTCACGGACGAGCCGTGGGGAGTGCGGCGCTTCCTCGTCGAGGACCCCACCGGCGTCGTCGTGAACGTGATGCAGCACCTCGCGCCGGCCGCGGCCGAGGCGTAGCCGGTCAGTCGGCGGCCGCGGCCTTCTTCTCGGCGGGCTTCTCGCCGCCGGAGTCGCCGCCCGACCCGCCGGAGCCGTCACTCGACTCCTTCACCGCCTTGCGGCCCCCGCGCCCGTAGTCCGTCGAGTAGAAGCCGGAGCCCTTGAAGTGCACGGCGACCGGGTAGAGCACGCGCTCGATCGGGGCTGCTCCGCAGACCTCGCACGCGTCCGGTGCCGGGTCCGTCATCCGCTGGAAGAGCTCGAACACGTGGTTGTTCGGGCAGCGGTACTCGTAGATCGGCATGGGCGCCGAAACGTAGCACTCGGCCCCGCCGCTACCGTTGTCGCCCGTGGCGCAAACGGCACCGACGACGAGCGCGTCGCCCCCGCGACGACACGCGCGCCCGCCGACGCTCGAAGCGGACGGCGACCTCGGCGAGCGCGCGTACGGCGCCGTCGTCGCGGCCTGCGTCGCGGCCGTGGGAGCCTTCCTCGCGCTCCGCCTGACGGCGTGGCCGCCGCACGAGGACGAGACGCTCGCGCTCCACGTCGGCCACGGGTCGCTCGCCGACCTCGCGGACACCGTGCTCGGCGAGCGAGGAGGCGCGCCGCTCCACTACGTGTTCGCGTGGCTCGTCGCGCACGCCGGGGGCGGCCTCGGGGCCCTCCGCCTCGTCTCCGCCGTCTTCGCGCTCGCGTCGATCCCGCTCGCGGCGGAGCTCGTCCGCCGCCTCAGCGACCGGCTCACGGCGGCGCTCGCGACGGCGCTCCTCTCGACGAGCTGGGTGCTGCTCTTCCACGCCGTCTACGCACGGATGTACGCGCTCTTCCTCTTCACCAGCCTGCTCTCGTTCCTCGCGCTGCTCGCGGCGCTGCGGGACGGCGGCGCGCGGCGCTGGACGCTCTGGGCGCTCGCGATCCTCCTCTCCGTCGCGACGCACCCGTACGGCGCGCTCGTGCTCGCCTCCCAGGGGCTGTTCGTCCTGCTCGTGCGGGAGCGGCTGCGCGAGGCGGTGCCGGCGGGGATCGCCGTCGTCGTCCTGGGGACGCCGTTCTGGATCACCGACCTCGTGCTCGCCGGCAGGTTCGACGTCGGCGTCGGCGGCGGCGGCGACCGGCTCGGCGGCCCGGGTGAGATCGCCGCGTACCTCGGCGCCGTCGCCGCGGACTTCTCGGCAGGACCCGTCGTCCTCCCGGTCGTGCTCGCGCTCGCCGTCGGCGGCGGCGTCGCGCTCTGGCGCGTGCGCCGGCGGAGTGCGCTGCTTGCGATCGCGTCGTTCGCCGCGCCCACGGTCGCGTTCCTCGCCGCCCGCCTCGGCTCGTCGACGGCGCCGGAGACGCGGCACCTGATCTTCACGCTCCCCTTCTTCGCCTTGCTGATCGCAACCGCGCTCGTCGCGGTCGCGCGGAGCGGTCGCGAGGGCGCCGAGCGCGCGGCGGCGCTCGTCGCGGCCCTGCTCGTCGCCGGTGGCGTCGGCTGGGCCTGGCAGAAGACGCCGCTGCTGTTCGAGGGCGAGGCGCAGGCCGCACGTGACGGCCGCGCTGCCGCCGCCGAGTGGCTCGTCGCGTCCGCGAGCCCGCGCGACGTCCTGCTCGGGTACGAGCCCGTGTTCCTCGAGGCGTGGCAGCGCGACGCGGGCTTCTCGCGGCTCGTGCTGCCGCGGGCCGACGCGAAGCTGGCGGCGAAGACGCTCCGGGAGGCGCCTCTCCCGCTCGGACGCGCGATCTGGGTGTTCGACGCCGCCGACACGACGAACTTCGAGCAGGAACTCGCGATCGTCCGCCGGATCCCGCGACCGGCCGACGCGTTCGAGGCGCGGGCGTTCGGGCCCTACCTCGTGATCCGGACGCGCGAGCCGGTCGGGACGCCCGAGCGGTGGGTGGAGCTCGCGGCGAGCGCGATGGTGACCGGGAAGACGCTGGCGGTCGGGGACGC
>DATHTC010000400.1:0-9322 GCA_035463735.1 Gaiellaceae bacterium
AGCGCTCGCGGTCGAGGGAGATCGTCGGCGAGATGGG
Organism: Gaiellaceae bacterium; assembly: GCA_035463735.1. Taxonomy (GTDB): domain Bacteria; phylum Actinomycetota; class Thermoleophilia; order Gaiellales; family Gaiellaceae; genus DATHTC01. The sequence continues at coordinate 38 of DATHTC010000400.1, forward strand.
GATCGGCTTCTGGAGCGTCCGCTTCGGGAACGTCATGCGGGTCGTCCCGGGTCCGTAGCGGAAGGTCAGGTCCTGCAGTGGGCACTCGCCGCCCTTGTCGCAGACCGGGCAGTCGAGCGGGTGGTTGACGAGGATGAACTCGAGCGTCCCGTTCTGGCCGTCGGCGGCCTTCGCGGAGGTCGCGGCCGTCTTCACCACCATTCCGTCCTGGGCGGTCATCGTGCAGCCGGCCTGGAGCTTCGGCATCCCCTCGATCTCGACGAGGCACATCCGGCAGGCGCCCACGGGCGGGCCGAGGCGGGGCTCGTAGCAGAAGACCGGGATCTCGATCCCGGCCGCCATCGCCGTCTCGACGAGGCCGGTGCCCTTCGGCACCTGCACCTCGCGGCCGTCGACCGAGAGCGTGACGAGCTCCGTCTGGACGGAGGTCATGCCGCCATCCCCGTGACACTTCCGTGACGGTGCCAGGCACCGTAAAGACGGCTTCCGGAGCGGCGTTCGCACTCGCGGGCGGCTTCGCGGTGCCAGGCACCGTGAAGGGTGCGGGTCGCGCTCACGCGGGCACCTCGGCCACCGGGGTGTGCGTGTGCTGGTCGACCGGCGCGAAGATCCCCTCGAGCGAGGACTCGCCGCCGAAGGGGCACCCGCCGTGGTCGAGGTGCGCCTGGAACTCGTCGCGGAAGCGGTCGACGTAGCTCGCGATCGGCATCGCCGCCGCATCGCCGAGCGGGCAGAGGCACTTGCCGAGGATGCGGTCGCAGACGTTCAGCAGCAGGTCGAGCTCGCCCTGGCTCGCGTCGCCGTCCTCGATCTTCCGCAGCAGCTGCACCATCCAGCGCGTCCCCTCGCGGCACGGGGTGCACTTGCCGCACGACTCGTGCATGTAGAACTGCGCGACCCGCAGCCCGAGCTGCACCATGCACGCCCGGTCGTCGATCACGATCACGGCGCCCGAGCCGAGCATCGACCCCGCCTCGGCGACCGCGTCGAAGTCGAGCGGCGTGTCGACCTGGTCGGCCGTCAGCACCGGCACCGACGAGCCGCCGGGGATGATCGCCTTCAGCGCGCGGCCGCCGGGGATGCCGCCGCCGAGGTCGTAGATCAGCTCGCGCAGCGACGTCCCGAGCTCGAGCTCGTAGTTCCCGCCGTTGACGACGTTTCCCGACAGCGAGAAGACGCGGGTGCCCGCCGAGTTCTCGACGCCGAGCTTCGCGTACGCGGCGCCGCCGAGCTCGACGATCTTCGGCACCGTGGTCACGGTCTCGACGTTGTTGATCAGCGTCGGCGCGGCGTAGAGGCCGGCGACCGCCGGGAACGGCGGCTTCGTCCGCGGCTGCCCCCGCTCTCCCTCGAGTGACTCGAGCAGCGCCGTCTCCTCGCCGCAGATGTACGCGCCGGCGCCGCGGTGCAGGACGATGGTGACGTCGCCGAGCAGCTTCGCCGCGCGCGCCTCCTCGAGCGCCGCCCGCAGCACCTCGAACTCCGTCAGGTACTCGCCGCGGATGTAGATGAAGACGCTCGTGGCGCCGATCGCGTGGCAGGTGACGAGGCAGCCCTCGATCAGCCGGTGCGGGACGCGGAGCATGATCTCGCGGTCCTTGAACGTCCCGGGCTCCGACTCGTCCGCGTTGACGACGAGGTAGGTGGGCTTGCCGGTGCCCTTGGCCAGGAAGCTCGCCTTCTTGCCCATCGGGAAACCGGCGCCGCCGCGGCCGCGCACGTTCGCCGCCAGCAGCTCGTCGAGGACCGCGGACGGCTCCATCCCCCGCGCCCGCTCGAGCTGCGCGTAGCCGCCGACCTCGCGGAACGCCTTCAGCTTCGTGAGGTCGCGTCCTTCGGCGCCCTCCAGCACGAGGGTGCCGCGCGTCTCAGCCGCCACGCTGCAGCTCCTCCACGAGCGCGGGCACGTCCTCGGGGCGCACCGGCTCGCGGTAGCGGTGGTCGACGGCGACGACCGTGCCCCAGCCGCAGCCGCCCGCGCACTCGACCGTCCGCAGCGTCACCTTCCCGTCCGGGGTCGTCTCGCCCGGCCGGACGCCGAGCCCCGCCTCGAGCGCCTCCAGCACCTGCTGCGCCCCCACGAGCGCACAGGAGACGTTCGTGCACACCTCGACGAGGTGCTCGCCGACGGGGGCGAGGTGGAACATGTCGTAGAAGGACGCGACGGACTCGCAGTAGGCGGGCGTCTCGTCGAGCGCGTCCGCGACCTCGCGCAACGCCTCGGGCGAGAGCCACCCGAACCGTTCCTGGGCGAGGCGCAGCGCCGGCAGCACCGCGGATCGGGCGCCGGGCGGGTAGAGCGCCCGCACGTCCTGGATCTCGTCGTAGAGGGAGCGGACCGCCACTAGCGGTCGACCTCGCCCATGACGGTGTCGAGGGAGCCGATGATCGCGATCATGTCGGCGACGAGCGAGCCGTTGCACATCGTCGCGGCCGCCGGCGTGGCGACGAAGCTGGGCGCGCGGAACTTCACGCGCCACGGTCGCGCGCCGCCGTCGGAGACGACGTAGCACCCGTTCTCGCCGCGCGGCGACTCGATCGTGACGTAGACCTCGCCCTCCGGCACGCGGTAGCCCTCCGTGACGAGCTTGAAGTGGTGGATCAGCGACTCCATCGACGTGTGGAGCTCGTGCCGCGGCGGCAGCACGACCTTCCGGTCGTCCGCGATCCACGGCGCGCCCTGGATCTCCTCCAGCCGGTCGAGGCACTGCTCCACGATCCGCACCGACTCGGCCATCTCGTCCATGTGCACGCGGTACCGCGCGTACGTGTCGCCGTCGGGGTAGACCGGTACGCGGAAGTCGACCTCGTCGTAGGCGAGGTACGGCTGGCGCCTGCGGAGGTCCCAGTCGACGCCGGACGCCCGCAGCACCGGCCCCGACTGGCCCAGCGCGATCGCGTCCTGGGCCGAGAGGAGCCCGACGCCCTGCGTCCGCTCGAGCCAGATCGGGTTCCGGTCGAGGATGCCGAGGTAGTCGTCGAGCGCCTTCGGCATCCACTCGCAGAACGTGCGGCACTCGGGGTAGAAGCCGGACGGGATGTCCTCGGCGAGGCCGCCCGCCTGGAAGTAGCGCGTGTGCATCCGGACGCCCGTGACCAGCTCGAACAGGTCGAGGATCAGGTCGCGCTCGCGGAAGCAGTACCAGAACATCGAGATCGCCCCGAGCTCGAGCCCCGAGGTGCCGAGCCACACGAGGTGCGAGTGGATCCGGTTCAGCTCCGCGAGCAGCATCCGCATCCACGTCGCCTTCTCGGGCACCTCGATCCCGAGGAGCTTCTCGATCGCGAGCACGAACACGAGCTCGTTGTTCTGGAAGGAGACGTAGTCGATCCGCTCGGGGTACGTGATCGCCTTCCACCACGTCTTCGCCTCCATGTTCTTCTCGAAGCCGGTGTGGAGATAGCCGATCACCGCCCGGAGGCCGATCACCGTCTCGCCGTCGAGGTCGACCACGAGCCGGAGCACGCCGTGCGTCGACGGGTGGTTGGGGCCGAAGTTGACGGTGAGGATGTCGCCGCCCTCCCGCAGCTCCTCCGGCGCCTGGAGGATCGACGGGATCGGGTGCGGGATGCGCGTGCCCTCGTAGATCGGCGCACCGACGAGCACCGACGGGTCGACCGCCGCCCAGGTCGGGGCGCGCTCGGCGGTGGCCACTACTCCTCCCCCGAGAAGCGCACGGGCTCCCCGCCCAGCGGGTAGTCCTTCCGCAACGGGTGCCCCTCCCAGTCGTCCTCCATCAGGATCCGGACGAGGTTGGGGTGCCCCTCGAAGCGGATGCCCATCATGTCCCAGGCCTCCCGCTCGTGCCAGTCCGCCGTCGGCCACACGCGGATCACGCTCGGCACGGGCACCCCGTCCTCGAGCCAGACCTGGAGCCGCACCCGCGGTGCCCCTTCCCGCAGCGCAAGCAGGTGGTAGTTGACGCAGAAGCGGGCGGGCTTCGCCTCGGGCATGCGCGCGTACCCCTGCGCCGACGTCGGGGCGAGACGGCGGCCGTCGGGCGTGCCGATGTAGCCGGCGACGCCCTTGGTGCCCCAGCCGAGGTAGTCGGCGGCGGTCAGGTCGGAGAGGAAGTTGAAGCCGTGCTCGTCGCGGAGGTGGGTGGCGGCCTCGACGATCCGCTCGCGCTCGACGAGCAGCGTCGTCTCGCCGAACGCCTCCTTGACCGCGGTGACGCCGGGGACGTCGCCCCAGCTCATACCGCCACCGGGCGCAGCTCGTACGCGGGCGGGACACCGGCGCGCACGGCCTCGTGCAGGCGCATGATTCCCTCCATCAGCGCTTCGGGGCGCGGCGGGCAGCCCGGGACGTAGATGTCCGTCGGGAGGATCTTGTCGACGCTCTGGAGGACGGCGTAGTTGTTGAACATCCCGCCGGAGCTCGCGCACGCGCCCATCGCGATCACCCACTTCGGCTCCAGCATCTGGTCGTAGATCTGCCGCAGCGGCCCCGCCATCTTGTGCGCGACGCGACCGGAGATGATCAGCAGGTCCGCCTGCCGCGGCGACGCGCGGAACGCCTCCATCCCGAAACGGGCGATGTCGTAGCGCGCCGAGACGATCGACATCATCTCGATCGCGCAGCACGCGAGCCCGAACGTATCGGGCCACATGGAGCGCGTCTGCGCCCAGGCGACCGCCTTCTCGAGCGTGGTCAGCCCGAGCCGGCGCTCGAGCTCGTCGGCGCCGAGCTCCTGCTCGAACGCTCCGGGGCCCTTCGTGGGCCACAGGAGGCGCTCGGACTGGAGCCCGTAGTCGCGCAGCCGCGTCTTGCGCTTCCGGCCTACTGCCATTCGAGCGCCCCCTTCCGCCAGACGTACACGTAGGCGACCACGAGGATCGCGATGAAGAAGAGGAACTCGAAGAAGGCGAACCAGGCGACCTCGTTGAGCACGACCGCGACCGGGTAGAGGAACACGATCTCGATGTCGAAGACGATGAACAGCATCGCCGTCAGGTAGAAGCTGACCGTGAATCGCTGCTGCTGCGGCGGCCCCGTGGAGACGCCCGACTCGAACGGCGTGTACCTCGCGCGGCGGCGCGCCCGGGGCCGCGTCGCGAACAGGAACGACATCAGGACCATCGACGCGGGGATCACCAGCGCGAGGCTCCCGTAGATCAGGAAGGGAAGCCAGTTGTCGAGCACCGTGTGCGCGCCTCCTACCACCCGCGCGCCCGGGCCAATCCCGGACGCCCGCGGCGGAACATACCAAGGTGCGGCCGTGCAACGAACGGTCAGGAGTTCGGCCTAACCGAGCGTGTTTCTGCTGTCACGAAGTCGCGCCGACGCGTCACCCTCGGGAGGCGTTGCTACGATCCGTCCATGGCCACCGTCGAGCAGCGTCCCGAGATTCCCGTCGAGGCTCCCGTCACCCTCACGGCCACCGCGGCCGAGAAGGTCCGTGAGCTGATGGCGGAGGAGCCGGCCGGCGAGGCGGAGGTGCTCCGCGTCGCGATCCAGGGCGGCGGCTGCTCCGGCTTCCAGTACGGCCTCGGCTTCGACCGCGGCTCCGTCGAGGGCGACCTCGAGAGCGAGCAGCACGGCGTCCGCCTCGTCGTCGACCCGTTCAGCGCCCCATACCTGCACGGCGCCACGGTCGACTTCGTCAACTCGATCCAGGAGTCCGGGTTCAAGATCGAGAACCCGAACGCCGTCGCCTCCTGCGGCTGTGGCCACTCCTTCACGGTCGAGGAGGGCGAGGAGGCACCCGCCGACGCGCACGCCGGCGGGTGCGGCTCCGGCTGCGGCTGCTAGCGCCGCGCTAGCCCATCCGGTCGTAGACGGTCATCGCGGCCGCGGCGACGAGCGCCGCCGCGCCCAGCACAGCTCGTCGTCAGCGACCACACGGTGAAGACGCACGTCGCGCGCGTGCTCGGCAAGCTCGGGCTGCGCGACCGGACGCAGGCCGTGATCCTCGCGTACGAGTCGGGCCTCGTCCGGCCCGGGCTTGCGTAGCATCGGGCGCGTGCCCGACCGTCCACGTCGAGTCGCGATCGTCGGCTCCGGGCCCGCGGGCTTCTACGCGGCCGGCGCGCTGCTGACCGCCGATCCCCCCGCCGAGGTGGACATGATCGAGCGCCTGCCGACGCCCTGGGGGCTCGTGCGGCTCGGGGTCGCGCCGGACCACCCGAAGCTGAAGGACGTCTCCCGGGCGTTCGAGCGGATCGCGCAGCGGCCGGGCTTCCGCTTCCTCGGCAACGTCGAGCTGGGGCGCGACGTCGAGCACGCGGACCTGGCCCGCCTGTACGACGCCGTCCTCTACGCGGTCGGGGCGCAGACCGACCGGCGGCTCGGGATCCCGGGCGAGGACCTGCCCGGGTCGTGGTCGGCCACCGAGCTCGTCGCCTGGTACAACGGCCACCCCGACTACCAGCACCTCGAGTTCGACCTCTCGGCGGAGCGGGTGGTCGTCGTGGGTGCGGGCAACGTCGCGCTCGACGTCGTGCGGATGCTGGCGCTGACGCGCGAGGAGCTGGCGCCGACCGACGCGACCGACCGCGCGATCGAGCAGATCGTCGCCGCGGGGATCCGCGAGCTCGTGCTGCTGGCGCGGCGCGGGCCGGCGCAGGCGGCGTTCACGCCGCCCGAGCTGAAGGAGCTGGGTGAGCTCGCCGGCGCGGACGTGGTCGTCGACCCGGCGGACCTCGAGCTCGACGCGGCGAGCGCGGCGCACGCGGCCTCGGACACGCACGCGCAGCGGAACCTCGAGGTGCTGCGCGACTACGCCGCGCGGGCGCCCACGGGGAAGCCGCGTGCGATCCGGCTGCGGTTCGCGGTCTCGCCCGTCGCCATCCTCGGCGAGGAGCGGGTCGAGGCCGTCGAGATCGTGCGGAACGAGCTCGTCGCCGACGAGCGCGGCCGCGTCACCGCCGTCCCGACCGACGAGCGCGAGACGATTCCGTGCGGGCTCGTGTTCCGCTCGGTCGGCTACCACGGGATCGCGCTCCCGGACCTCCCGTTCGACGAGGGGCGGGGCATCGTCCCGAACGACCGCGGCCGCGTGCTCGCGCCGGACGGCTCGCCGCTCCCCGGCGTCTACTGCGCCGGCTGGATCAAGCGCGGCCCGACCGGCGTGATCGGCACGAACAAGAAGGACGCGACCGAGACGGTCGCGCTGCTGCTCGAGGACGCGCGCGAGGGCCGGCTGCCTCCCGCGGAGGGCGGCGACCTGCTCGAGCTCCTCACCGGGCGCGGCGCGAGCCCGGTGCTCTACGAAGGCTGGGAGGCGATCGACGCCGTCGAGAAGGGGCTCGGCGAGCCGCAGGGCCGTCCCCGCGTGAAGCTCTGCAGCTGGGACGAGCTGCTCGCGGCAGCCGCGCATCCGTTGGAACTACGGTCGCGGCTGTCGCCCGGCACGGACGCGGCCCCGCCTTCCCGGCACTAGCGTCGGAGTGTGGCGGCCCGCCTCGCACGCGGCCTCGTTCTCGCCGCGCTCGTGGCGGCCGCCCTCGCCGTTCCCGCCCAGCCCGCGGCCGCGGCTGCCGAGGCGCGCCCGGGCGTCACGGTGTACTTCTTCTGGGGCGACGGCTGCCCGCACTGCGAGGCGATGCGCCCCTTCCTGGAGGAGCTGGCCGCGCGGCCGGGCGTCGAGCTGGCGGCGTTCGAGGTCTGGTACGACGAGGGCAACCGCGACCGGTTCGTGCGCGTCGCGGAGGCGCACGGCACGGAGGCCTCGGGGGTGCCGGCGGTCTTCGCCGGCGGCCGCTACTGGGTCGGCGACGGCGACGCGAACCGCGCCTCGATCCGCGAGGCCGTGGAGGCGTGCGCAGACGGCGCGTGCCCCGACGTCGCCGGCGCCGCCCTGGGCGGGGAGGAGGTGTCGACCGTTCCCGGCGAGGAGGGCGACGACGAGGGAACGGTCGTCGACGTGCCGGTCGTCGGCCGGCACGAGCTCGAGGGCGACTCGCTCCTGTGGGCGACGGCGCTGATCGCGTTCGCGGACGGCTTCAACCCGTGCTCGCTGTGGGTGCTGACCGTCCTGCTCGCGATGGTGCTGCGCACCGGCTCCCGCGGCCGGGTCGTGCTCATCGGCGGCTCGTACCTCCTCGCGGCCGCGGCCGTGTACGGGCTCTTTCTCGCCGGTCTGTTCGGCGCGCTGACGGTCGTCGACTACAGCTGGTGGCTCCGCGGCGGCGTGGCGGCGTTCGCCTTCGCGTTCGCGGCCGTGAACGTGAAGGACTACTTCTGGTTCGGGCGTGGCGTCTCGCTGACGATCCCCGACCGCGTCAAGCCGCGGATCGCGCGCGGGAGCCGCTCCCTCGCGCTCGAGGACCGCCGCCTCCCGGTGGTGGTCGCGCTGACGGTCGGCCTGGCCGCGGGCGTCTCGCTGCTCGAGCTGCCGTGTACCGCGGGATTTCCGGTCGTGTGGTCGAACCTGCTGGCCGCGCGCGGGACGTCCGACGCCGAGTTCGCCGTCCTGCTCGCGGTCTACCTCGCGGTCTTCCTCCTCGACGAGCTCGCGATCTTCGCGGTGGCCGTGACCGCGATGCGGATCGGGCGATTCGAGGAGCGCCACGGCCGCTTCCTCAAGCTCGGCGGGGGCGTGCTGATGGGCGTCCTGGGCGTCGTGATGCTCGCCGATCCGAGCGTGCTCGAGAGCGCGGCCGGCGCAGCCGCCGTGTTCACGGTCGCGGTCGCGCTCACTGTGCTGACGCTGCTCGCCGACGCGACGTTCCGGCCGCCCCCGCCGCGCGCGTCCATCCCTCGGAGGAGGGATCGGCGCGCCGACCGGCGAGCGTCGATACAGCGAGGGTGACGGCCACCGTCGAGTGCCTCCGCTGCGGCCAGCAGCACCGGCTGCACCGCTCGGCGCTCCGTCAGCTCGTCGACTCCGAGTGCCCCCGCTGCGGCTACCTCGGCTGGGCGTACGTCGGCGACCTCAGCGACGCCGCGCGCCGCAGCCTGCGCCCACGGTCGCCGTCGCGAGCCCTCCGGCTCGTGGTCTAGCGCGTCGCACGGAGGCGGCTAGACTCGCGTACGTGAGCGAGACCGAGGCGCAGCAGGAGCTCTGGGGCGGCGAGACGCGCAAGGCGGTCGCGAACTTCCCCGTCTCCGGCGAGCCGATCCCCGTCGCCGTCCGACGGTGGCTCGGGCGGATCAAGGGCGCCGCCGCGCGTGTGAACGCCGAGCTCGGGTTGCTCGACCCCGACATGGCGGAGCGGATCGCCGCGGCGGCCGCCCGCGTCGCGAGCGGCGAGCTCGACGACCAGTTCCCGATCGACGTGTTCCAGACCGGCTCGGGGACGTCGTCGAACATGAACGCGAACGAGGTCATCGCCGCGCTC
>DATHTC010000401.1:0-4325 GCA_035463735.1 Gaiellaceae bacterium
AGGTCGGGAAGGTGCTCGCCGGGGCCGAGGGGTCCGCGGACGCCGTCCCGAGCTTCTTCTCGGAGGTCTTCGGCGTCACGTTCCGGGTGCTCGGCGAGACCCCGGCGGACGCGGAGCTCGAGGTGCGCGGCGCGTTCGCCGACGGCGAGGCCACGGTGCTCTACCGCGATGCCGGTCGGATCGTCGGCGCAGTGTTCGTCGGCGGCGGCGACGAGGTGCAGGACCGCCTGCGCGAGGCCGTGCGGGAGGGCGCACGCGAGGTGGCCGTGTGAGGGCGCCGGCTACCGGGCGCCGACGCGCAGCGACGCGCCGTCCAGCGCGTCGAGGCAGGCACGGACGTCCAGCAGCCGGCCGACGAAGATCGGCGTGTCGCGCTCCGTGTACGCGCTCGCCTCGCTCTCGCGCAGCGTGAGCATCAGGTGCATGAAGTCCGCCGGCTCCTCGCACTCGAAGGCGGTCATGAACTCCTGGTCGTCGATCCCGAACGAGTAGGTCGTGTGGTTCTGGATCGTCTTGAACCGCGCGCCGATCTCGATGTGCTCGTCCATCGCGCGCTGCCGCTCCTCTCGGGTCAGCGCGTACCACGGCCGCACCTTCACGAACGGGTAGACGACGAGGTACGGGTGCCCGCGGGGGACGACCTTCCGCGCGCGTCGCGCCGACGTGTACTGCGACGCCTTCGTCGTCGCCAGGTACGAGTACGGCGTGTCGAGCCAGCCCGCGAGCGGCGTCGCGTTGAGCGCGGCGCCCAGATCGCCGAGGTCGGTGTAGCGGTCGGTGATCTTCCAGAGGAAGAAGTCGCAGTCCCCGCGGACGCCCGTGACGGAGTACGCGCGCAATGCCTCGAGTCGCGACGAGAACTCCTCCACGACCTCGGCGAACGCGTCCTTGTGGGCCGCGCGCTCCTCCACCGGCAGCCGCCGCCACGCGGGGTCGAGCTTGTAGAACGTGTACGCGACGTACTGGCCCTCCACGGGCCCCATCGTACGCGCGGCTCGGTCGTCTAGCGCAACGGGAACGAGGCGCCGCGAGCGGTGCGCCACGCGCCGGCGTTGACCGTCGCGCGCGCCGAGACCTCGAACCGGAAGCGGCCGGCTCGCTCGCGCGGCAGCCGGATCCGGACGCGCTTCGCGACGCCGCCGACGGTGCGGCCCTTCGCCTGGCCGGCGACCTTCCCGTTCGTGCGGACGAGGCGGACGACGTAGCTCGTGTCGAGGTCGGTGCGAACCTCGACCGCAGCCGCCGCGGGGTCGGCGACGCGCTTCAGGGCCACCTTCGGGGTGAGGCGCAGCGACGGGCAGCGCGCGAGGACGCCGCGGCGCGACTCGGCCACCGCCTGCTTCATCGTCGCGACCGCCTGCCGCGGCGCGCGGTCGATCGCGTAGAGCCCCGACTGCCAGGCGAGGCGCGGCTTCTCGTCGACGATGTGGAAGAGGAAGAGCCCGCGGACGTTCGGCTGGCAGAACGCCATCTCTGCCGCCTGCCGGTAGTACGCGGCCTGCGTGGCCTCGTCGACCGGCCGCGTCGTCGCCGGCTCGTTGCCCTCGTAGAGCGCGACCTTCGCCGCCGGGATCTGCGTCTCCACCCCGAACTCGTCGTAGAGGATCGGCAGCGTCGACCCGCGCTGCGCCGTCCCGTCGAACGCCTGCCCGAGGATCCCGACGAGCTTGTCGTAGTCGGCGAGGCCGATCGACGTCGACCGCGGGTGCGCCGAGCTCCGCGGCGCCTGGCTCGAGTTGTCCCCGTAGGGGTGGATCGCCAGCCCGTCCATGATCGGCGTCGCGCGGCCGCTCGCACGGTACGCGGCCCCGAGGTCGCGGATGAAGGCGGTGGGCGAGTGCGTGTGCCGCGAGAGCGCGGGGTTGTCCGAGCCGCGGGGCGAGAGGCCGACTCCCCAGACAACCGCCCGCGGCGCGGCCGCCTTGACGGCGTCGTACGTCTCCGCGAGCAGCGGCAGGAACGCCGCCGCCGCCGCGTTCGAGCCGTCGGGCGCGAACTGCGGCATCCAGAAGCGGTTGAGATTGGGCTCGTTGCCGACGATCAGCTCGGTGAAGCCGGCCCGCGCCAGCGCCGCCGTGAAGGTCGCGAACTCCGCGCGCGCCTCGGGCGTCAACGGGGTCACGCTCGAGCCGAACGGGTAGACGGAGACGACGACGCGGATCCCGGCCAGCCTGCCCGCCTGCGCCGCGTTCCGCAGCCCCGCGAGCTCGTCGTCGGGCGGCGCCGTCAGCCCGGGCCGCCACTGCACGGTGGTGCGGACGGCGTCGAGACCGGCGAGCTTGGCGAGGTTCAGCTCCGTGACGGCGGCCGCGAGCGACGGCTGCTTCACGGAGTCCTCCGCGGCGCCGAACGCGAGCGTGGGACCGCCCGCCGAGGCGGGCGACGCGACGCCGGCCGCGAGCGCCGCAGCGGCTGCACAGGCGACCACGACCCCTCTCACAGCGGGGACGGTAGCCGCTGAACGTTCGGGATTCGTTAGGCGGCTAGGCTGGCCGGGCCATGGCCGTGGAGCACGTCGAGCGACAGCTGCAGGCCCTCCCGGCGAAGCCGGGCGTCTACCTCTTCCGCGACGCGAAGGGAGACGTGCTGTACGTCGGCAAGGCGAAGTCGCTGCGACCGCGCGTGCGCTCGTACTTCCAGCGCACGCGGGACACGCGGGCCCAGATCGCGCAGCTCCCCGCCCGTGTCGCCGACGTCGAGGTGATCGTGACCGGCACGGAGGCCGAGGCGCTCCACCTCGAGCAGAACCTCGTCAAGCGGCATCGGCCGCCGTTCAACATCCGGCTCCGGGACGACAAGTCGTTCCCGTACATCGCGGTCACGGTCGAGGACGAGTACCCGCGCGTGATGTTCACGCGCGAGCGTCACCGCCGCGGCGTCTGGTACTTCGGCCCGTACGCCAACGCGAAGAAGGTGCGCGAGACGCTCGACGTGCTCAACCGCGTGTTCCAGTTCCGGCCCTGCGAGGGGCCGAAGCCCGGCCGCCACTCGGGGATCCCGTGCCTCGACTACCACATCGAGCGCTGCCGGGCGCCGTGCGTCGGATACGTCTCGCGCGACGAGTACCGGGCGATCATCGACGGCGTCGTCGAGTTCCTCGCGGGTGAGACGGCGCCCATCCTCCGGGAGCTGGAGGCGCGGATGCGCCAGGCCGCGCGCGAGGAGCGCTTCGAGGAGGCGGCGCGGTTCCGCAACCGCCTGAAGGCGGTGCAGCACCTCGCAGAGCGGCAGGCCGCCGACCGCCGCTCCGTCGGCACGGTCGACGTCGTCGGCGTCGCCGCCGAGGGCGACCGCGCCGCCGTGCAGGTGTTCCCGCTGCGCGGCGGGAAGCTCGTCGACCGGCACAGCTTCCACCTCGAGAACGTCGCCGGTCAGGACCTGACCACGGTGCTCGAGGCGTTCTGCGTCGAGTACTACGGCTCGGCGCCGAGCGTCCCGCCGCAGCTCGTCGTTCCCCGCGACGCGGGCGACCTGTCGGCGCTCGAGGGCTTCCTCTCGGCGCGGCGCGGGGCCCGCGTCGAGGTACGCGCGGCCGAGCGCGGGGAGAAGCGCAGGCTCCAGGAGCTCGCGAGCGAGAACGCGCGTCTCGCACTCTCGTCCGAGGCGGCGGCCGCCGAGCAGACCCGACTGCGCCGCGTCGAGGCCCTCGAGGAGCTGCGCGAGGCCCTCAACCTCGAGAGCCTGCCGCTGCGGATCGAGTGCTTCGACATCTCGAACATCCAGGGGCAGGAGGTCGTCGGCTCCATGGTCGTCTTCCAGGACGCCCAGGCGAAGAAGGCTCATTACCGCAAGTTCGCCGTGCGCGGCGTCGACGGGCAAGACGACTTCGCCTCGATGGAGGAGGTCGTCGCTCGTCGGTTCGCGCGGCTGCGCGACGTGACGGCCGCCGAGTACGACGAGTCGTTCGCGGCAGTGCCGAACCTCGTCGTGATCGACGGCGGCAAGGGGCAGCTCGCCGCGGCGCTCGCGGCGATGCAGCGCTTCGACCTCCCGCGCGTCGCCGTGATCGCGCTCGCAAAGCGGGAGGAGGAGGTCTTCGTCCCCGGCCGCGCCGACGCCGTCCGGCTCGACCGCAGCTCGCCCGGGCTCCAGCTCCTTCAGCGGGTCCGGGACGAGGCGCACCGGTTCGCCGTCGGGTTCCACCGCCAGCGGCGCGAGCGGCGGGGCTTCGAGTCGATCTTCGACACGCTGCAGGGCGTCGGGCCCGCGCGGCGGCGCGCCCTGATCGCGCACTTCGGCTCCGTGGAGGGCGTGCTGGCCGCGACGACTGACGAGCTCGAGGGAGTGCCGGGGGTCCCGGCGAAGACGGCGCGGTCGATCTACGC
>DATHTC010000402.1:0-13982 GCA_035463735.1 Gaiellaceae bacterium
GGTCGCGGCCGTCGCGCGCGCGTACTTCGCCACGTTGGTGAGCGACTCGGCGACGAGGTAGTAGGCCGCCGCTTCGATCCGCGCCGGCATCCGCACCCTCGGGAGCTCGAGCACGTCGACGGCAACCGGCGCGCGGCCGGCGAGGCCCCGCACCGCGGTGTCGAGGCCGTGCTCGGTGAGGATGGCCGGGTGGAGGCCGCGGGCGAGCTCGCGCAGCTCGGCGAGCCCGAGCGAGAGCTCGTCGAGCGCCTTCTCGATCAGCTCGGCGGCGTCGGCCGGAACCTGCTCCAGCCGCGTCGCCAGCCGGAGCGTCAGCGCCACCGTCACGAACCGCTGCTGCGCACCGTCGTGGAGGTTCCGCTCCAGCCGTCGGCGCTCGGCGTCGCCGGCCTCGACGATCCGGCTCCGAGAGGCGGCCAGCTCGTCCAGGCGCGACCGAAGCTCCGTGTTCAGGCGCTGGAGCTCGCTCTCCTGGCGCTTGCGTCGCGTGATGTCGGAGAAGACGACCATGTGGCTCACCACGCGACCGTCGGGATCGCGGACCGGGGCGGCCGCGATCTCCACGTCGACGAGCGTTCCGTCCCGCCGGCGCCTGACGGTCTCGAAGCCCGAGTACGCCGCCCCCGCCCGGATCCGCGCCAGCAGGAGCTCGAACTCCGCCTCACGGTCCGGCGGCACGAAGGGGACCGTGCGGCCGACGATCTCCTCCGCGCTCCACCCGAAGATCCGTTCGGCAGCGGGGTTCCAGCGCACGATCCTCGTCTCGAGGTCGACCTCGACGATCGCGACCGGCGAGGCCGCGATCACGGCCTGCAGCCGCTCCTCGCTCCGCCGGAGCGCGTCCTCCCGCTCACGCGCGTGCGTCACGCGGCGAGTGTACGCGCGACCCCGGCGCACGAGCCGGCGCCCGGTCAGTCCTCCGGCGCGGCCCGCCGCAGGCGCTTCGTGCGGGCGCGCCGCCGCTTCGTCTCCAGCCGCCGCTCGACCGACGCCTGTGACGGCGCCGTCGGCACGCGGCGGCGCTCCACGCGCAGCGCGTCGCGGAGCCGCTCGACCAGCCGCTCGAGCGCGAGCTCGCGGTTCCGCAGCTGGCTTCGCTCGTCCTGCGCCACGGCGCGAAGCACCGGGCCCGCCTTCGCGGTCACGCGCCGCTTCTGCGCCGGCGTCAGCGCCCTCGACGCCTCGACGTCGAACACCGCCTCGACGCGCGTCTCCGACCGCTGGGCGTGCTGGCCGCCGGGGCCGCTCGAGCGCGACGTGCGCAGCTCCACCTCCGCGAGCGGCAGCTCGACCGTCCGCGTCACGCGAATAGACTCGCCCGACATGGCGGCCATTCTGCTCGACGTCGACGGCGTCCTCCACGTGTCCGGCGAGCCGATCCGCGGCGCCGCCGAGGCGGTCGACGAGCTCCGCGAGCGCGGCCATCGCCTCCGCTTCGTCACGAACTCGACGACGCGGTCGCGGCACGCGCTCGCCGACGAGCTGCGTGGCTTCGGCATCGAGCTGGACGACGACGAGCTGCAGACGACCGCCGCGGCCGCTGCGCGGGTACTGGCCGGGAGGCGTGTGCTCGCGCTGACGCTGCCGGGCGTCGTCGACGACCTCGGCGACGACGTTTCGCTCGTCGGGTTCGGGGTCGACGCCGTCCTGCTCGGCGGCCTCGGCGAGGATCCGGCGGAGAACGCGCGGGTCTTCTCCTACCCGAACCTGGCGCGGGCGTTCGCGGAGATCGAGGAAGGCGCCGAGTTGTACTGCCTGCACAAGAACCGCTGGTGGCAGACGAAGCACGGGCCGATGCTCGACTCCGGCGCCTTCGTCGCCGGGCTCGAGTACGCGGCCGAGGTCGAGGCGACGGTGCTCGGGAAGCCGTCCGCGGCCTACTTCGACGCAGCGCTCGCCGCCCTCGACGCCGACGCCGCGCTGACGTGGATGGTCGGCGACGATCTCGAGAGCGACATCCGCGGCGCACACGCCTGCGGGCTGCGAACCGTGCTGGTGCGGACAGGGAAGTTCCGGCCCGACGAGGTGGAGCGATCGCCCCTCCGGCCGGACGGAATCGTGTCGTCGATCGCCCAGCTTCCCGAGTGGATCGAAGAGCACCTGTGAGCACACGGTGAGGGTGGGCCTCGACCTGATCGAGATCGCGCGCGTCCGCCGCGCGCTGGACCGCTACCCGTCCTTCCGCGAGCGCGTGTTCACCGAGGCGGAGCGCGCGTACTGCGAGTCGCGGCCGAATCCCGCAGAGAGCTACGCCGGACGGTTCGCGGCGAAGGAGGCGGTCGGCAAGGCCCTCGGCTTCGGCGTGGCGCGCGCGTGGGCGTGGCGCGACGTGGAGGTGGTGGGAAGGCCCAAGCCGTCGGTGCGGCTGTCGGGGCGCGTGGCGGCGTGGGCGCAGCGTGTCGGCGCAGGCGAGATCGACCTGTCGATGACGCACTCGCGCGAGCTTGCCGCCGCCGTCTGCGTCGTCGCCGACGGATGACCGCGCCGCCGCGCTGGACGGCGCCGCTGTACTCGTCCGCCGAGATGCGGGCGGCTGAGGCGGGCCACGACGTCGACGCGATGATGGAGCGGGCCGGCCGCGCGGTCGCGGACGCAGCGCTGCGGTGGTGGCCCGAGGCGCGCCGCTTCGCGTGCGTCTGCGGCGGCGGCGCGAACGGCGGCGACGGGCGCATCGCGGCGCGCGTGCTCGAGGCGGCGGGTCGCGAGGCGCCGGTGGTCGAGGTTGGTGCCGCCGACGCCGGGCCCGCCGACGTCGTCGTCGACGCGCTGTTCGGAACCGGGTTCCACGGCGAGCCGCGGCCCGAGGCGGCGGCGCTGATCGACTCGGTCAACCGGAGCGGGGCGGCCGTGCTCGCCGTCGACGTGCCGTCGGGTGTGGACGCGTCGACCGGCGAGGTCGCAGGCGCGGCGGTGGAGGCGGACGTGACGGTGACCATGCACGGGCCGAAGGTCGGCCTCCACGTCGCGCCGGGTCGCTTCCACGCCGGAGAGATCGAGGTCGTCGACATCGGCATCGAGCACGTCGCCACCGCGTGCCGGCTCGTCCTCGACGACGTCCTCCTCGCGGTGCCGGCGAAGCGGCCGCAGGACAACAAGTACAGCGCCGGCGCGGTCCTCGTCGTCGGCGGCGCCCCCGGGACGACCGGAGCCGTCTGCCTCGCGGCCGAGGCTGCCTTCCGCGCGGATGCGGGGTACGTCGCGGTCGCGGTGCCGGAGCCGTCGCTTCCGGTCGTCGAGGCGCGGCTGGTCGAGGCCGTCAAGACGACGTGGGGCCGCATCGACGAGGTCGCGGCCAAGGCGAGCGCCGTCGCGATCGGCCCCGGCCTCGGCCGAGGGGAGGACGAGCGCGCGCTCGTGCGCGGCCTGCTCGGGCGCCTCGACGTGCCGGCCGTCCTCGACGCGGACGCACTCGACGGCCTCGACCCGGTCGCGCGTGCGGCTCCGACCGTCCTCACCCCGCACGAGGGCGAGCTGGCGCGGCTGCTGGACGTCGAGTCCGGCTGGGTGCGCGCGCATCGCCTCGCCGCGGCAAGGCGCGCGGCGGACGACCTCCGGGCGGTGGTGCTGCTGAAGGGCGCCGACACGCTCGTCGCGGCGCCGGGGGAGGCGGGCGTCCTCGTCCATTCCGCCGACGTCCCGACGCTC
Organism: Gaiellaceae bacterium; assembly: GCA_035463735.1. Classification (GTDB taxonomy): domain Bacteria; phylum Actinomycetota; class Thermoleophilia; order Gaiellales; family Gaiellaceae; genus DATHTC01. Next base: position 3,646 of record DATHTC010000402.1, read on the forward strand.
GCCACGGCGGGTACCGGGGACGTGCTCACGGGCGTGCTGGCGGCGTTTCTCGCCAAGGGGCTCGCGCCGACGGAGGCGGCAGCCGCCGCGGCGGCGGCGCACGCGGAGGCCGCACGGCTGGGGCCCGAGCGCGGATTGGTGGCCTCGGACGTGGTCGCCGCGCTGCCGGACGCGCTCGCCGGTATGTCGTAGGCATACCTCTCGGTATCTTCCGTCCGTACCGATCGGTACGCTGGCCCGGCCGTGGAGACGGATCTCAACCCGTTCGTCTACTCGCGCCCGATCGCGCCGGACGACGTGATCGACCGCGACGAGGAGACCCGCAAGCTGCTCGCGCTCGCTGCGGGCGGGCACTACGTGCGCCTCTACGCGCCGCGGAAGTACGGCAAGACGAGCCTGCTCCGGCGCGTCCTCACCGAGGCCGAGCGCCGCGAGGGGATGGTGCCGGTGCTCGTCGACCTCTACGGCGTCCTCTCGCTCGCCGACGTCGCGGTCCGCGTCGAGCGTGCCTACGCAGCCCAGCTGAAGGGTCGTCTCAGGTCCCGGGTCGACGAGTTGCTGCAGAGCACAGGGCTGGGGCTCTCGCTCAGCGCGATGGGGATCAGCGCCCGCCTCCAGCTCGACCCGCGCGTCGACCCGCTCCCGGCGCTGCATGCGCTGCTCGACCTGCCGCTCCGGCTCGTCGGCGACGGTCGCCGGGCGCTGATCGTGCTCGACGAGTTCCAGGATCTCGCGAAGGTGCGGGAGATGGACGCGATCCTTCGAAGCCACATCCAGTTTCACGGGGAGGTCGCGACGTACGTGTTCTCGGGTTCGGAGGCGGGGCTGATGGCCCAGCTGTTCGAGGCGAAGGACGCGCCGCTCTACGGACAGGCGGTGCCGCTGCGGCTCGGTCGCCTCGCCGTCGAGGACATCGCGGCGTACGTCGCCGACCGCTTCCGCGGCAGCGAGCGAGACGTCGGCGAGGCGCTCGGGCCGATGCTCGAGGTCGCGGCCGGCCACCCGCAGCGGGCGATGCTGCTCGCGCACCACGTCTGGGAGGCGCTCCCTCGGGGCGAAGCGGCCACGCACGCCGTGTGGCGGCGGGCGTTCGAAGCCGCCGTCGCGCAGCTCGAGCCGGAGCTCGACGCGCACTGGCAGCGGCTGACGACGGTGGAGCAGAAGACGGTTCGCGCGGTCGTCGCGGGGCGGGGGTCGCCGTACCGCACGGCCGTGCTGGAGCGGCTCGACCTCCAGAAGGGAAGCGCCCAGGAGGCGCTGCGGAACCTCGCCGCGCGCGGCGAGGTCGAGCGCGACGAAGGGCGCTACCGTCTCGTCGACCCGCTCTTCGCGGTCTGGGTCGAGCGGCTCGGAGCGCCGCCGACGGAGCCGGCCGACTAGCCTCGGCTCGTGCACCGGTCGCACGTGACGATCGACCTCGGGGCGGTGCGGCGGAACGTCCGCCAGCTGCTCCGCGTGCTCGAGGGAGCCGAGCTGTGGGCGGTCGTGAAGGCGGACGGCTACGGCCACGGCGCCGTCGACGTCGGACGGGCGGCGCTGGGCGCGGGCGCGAGAGCCCTCTGCACCGCGACCGTCCCCGAGGCGCTCGCGCTGCGGCGTGCGATCTCGGAGGCGCGCATCGTCGTGCTCGGCCCGACGACGTCGGCGCCGGAGGTCGCCGCCGCGCGCGATGGGCGGCTCGAGCTGACGGCGGCGACGGACGACGTGCCCGAGGACGTGCCCGTGCACCTCAAGCTCGACACGGGGATGGGCCGCTGGGGGGTCGCCGAGCTTCCGCGCGGCGCGGCGGGGGTCGTCGGCGTCATGAGCCACCTCGCGAGCGCCGACTCCGACCCCGCGTTCACCCGGCAACAGATCGAGCGGTTCGCAGAGGCGACGCGCGAGCTCGACGGCGTCACCCGGCATCTCGCGAACAGCGCCGGCGCCCTCCGCTACCCCGAGGCGCGCCTCGACGCGGCGCGTTGCGGGATCGCCCTGTACGGGCTCTCGCCGTTCGGCGAGGATCCGGCCATGGACGGACTCGAGCCGGCACTGCGGTGGGAGAGCCACCTCGCGTACGTGAAGCTCCTCCGTCGCGGCGACTCGACCGGCTACGGCCGCCGCTTCGTGGCCGCGCGCGACACGTGGATCGGGATCGTCCCCGTCGGGTACGCCGACGGCTTCCGCCGCGACCTCACCGGCACGACCGTCCTCGTCGACGGTGAGCCGCGGCCCGTCGTCGGCACCGTCTCCATGGACGCGGTCGCCGTCGAGCTCGAGCGCGAGCTCCCACGCGGGGGTCCCGTCGTCCTCGTCGGCGACGGGATCCTCCTCGAGTCGCATGCGCGGGTCGCCGGCACGATCACGTACGAGCTCGCGTGCAGCATCGGCTCCTCGCCGCTCCGCGCCCGCCGGACGGTGCTCGATGGGTGACGAGTCCGTGCGCGCGGAGCGGATGGCGGAGCGGCAGGAGGCGCGCGCGGCCGAGCTGCGAGAGCGACTCGCACAATTCGTTCCCCTCACGGGCGACGAGCGGGTGCTCGACGCGGGCACGGGGACGGGGGCGGTCGCACTCGCCCTCGCGCCACTCGTGGCCGAGGTCGTCGCCGTCGATCCGTCGCCCGAGCGGCTCGCAGGGGCCGGGCGGCAGGCTCAGGGCGTCGGCAACGTCTCGTTCGTCGAGGGAGACGCGGCTGCCCTGCCGTTCGAGCGAGGGGCGTTCGACCTCGTCACGTGCGTCCGCATCCTCCACCACGTGCGTCGGCCCGAGCTCGTGCTCGCGGAGCTCGTCCGGGTGACGCGGCTCGGCGGCCGGCTCCTCGTCGTCGACCAGCTGGCGCCCGTCGATCCCCTGGTGGCGCTCGAGCTCGACCGCTTCGAGCGCGCCCGCGACCCGACGCACACCCGGCTGCTGATGGACGGAGACCTCCGCGCGATGTTCGAGATGAACGGGCTCGTCCTGCTCGCCGGCGAGATCACCCGCGAGCGGCGCTCGCTCGAGGAGTACCTCGACCTCGCCGCCCTCGAGGGAGGCGAGCGGGAGCGCGCGGCGGCGATGGCGCCGTCGGCGGCGCTGGAGGTCGAGGTCGGCTGGTACCTCGCGCGGCGCTGAACCGCTCCTCGCGTCCGGAGAGGCCGGCCGGTGACGCTAGGGCTCGAGGTTGACGAGAGAGGCGAGGAGGTTCCGCCGCTCGGTCTCGAGGCTCGTGAACGCGTCGGCGAGCAGGCGCTCACCGCGCGGCGTGAGGGCGAGGAGCGCGACGCGGCCGTCGGCCGGTGACGGCTCGCGGGCGAGGAGCCCGGCTTCCTCGGCGCGGCCGACGAGCTCGGTCACCGTGCTCTGCGCGAGCTGGAGGCGGTTCGCGAGCGTCGTCACGGTCGAGCGGGCGCTCCCGTCCGCCGCCCCCTTGATCATCAGGAGCAGCAGGTAGCGCTGCGGTGTCAGCCCCGTGTCCCGCGCGATGCGCTCCGTGCGCCGCAGGAACCGGCGCAGGGCGGCGCGGAACTCGGCCACGCGGACGTACTCGTTGAGCGGATGGTCGTTGTCGAGCACGGGGCTACATTCTCCGCTGCGCCAGCCGCCCGAGCAACCTCGCAGTCGTCGCGGGTGCGAGCGCCTGGGCGATCGCCGGCGCGCGGTACCACCCGGGCACGAAGATCTCCACCGCCCCGCGGTCGAGCGCGCGGAGGACGTGCTCGACGACGACCTCCGGATCGACGACGAGCCGTCGCAACACCGGGTTCCGCAGCCGCTCGCGGTTCGGGAACCCCTCGGTATGCACGAAGCCGGGGTTCACGGTGAGCACGCCGACGCCGCGCGGGGCGAGCTCCGCCGCCGCGGCGCGCGAGAACGCGAGCTGCGCGTGCTTCGACGGCGCGTAGGGGCCCATCGGCGGGAACGAGACGGCGCCGGACACCGAGACGACGTTCACGATCCGCGACGGCCGTCCCGCCTCGAGCAGCGGCAGGAACGCCCAGGTCGCCCAGACGGTGCCGAGGAAGTTGGTCGAGAGGACGCGCTCCATCTGCTCGGGATCGCGCCGCAGCGCCTGCGAGCGGCCGGGGATCCCGGCGTTGTTCACGAGCAGGCGGATCCGCCCGTGGCGCTCCGTCACCACCTCGGCGGCACGGTCGACCTCCTCCCGCACGGACACGTCGCACACGAGGGCCTCGCCGCCGAGCTCCCGGGCGAGCGCCTCCAGCCGGTCGCGCCGGCGTGCGAGGAGGATGCAGTGCCAGCCTCGCTCGGCGAGCGTGCGCGCCAGCGCCTCGCCGATACCCGACGAGGCGCCGGTGATCACGGCGACGCTGCGAATGTCCGGATCGTCTCCACGTTGATGTCGACCGTGTCCTCGATGCGCTCCGCGTAGCCGCCCGCGAGCGTGACGCACGCGGGCACGCCCGCCGCGCGGAGCGCGTCCCGCACGAGCCGTTCGCGCTCGGCGAGTCCGTGCTTCGTCAAGGCCAGGCGTCCGAGGCGGTCGCCCTCGTAGGGATCCGCTCCGGCGAGCACGAAGCAGAGGTCGGGCCGCGAGCGCGCAACCGCCTGGGGCAGGAGACGGGCGACCCCGTCGAGGTACGCGTCGTCGCCGGTGCCGTCGGGAAGGTCGAGCTCGAGGTCGCCCGGCACGCGGCGGAACGGGTAGTTCCGGAAACCGTTGACGGAGAAGGTGAAGGCCGCGGCGTCCTCCATCAGGAGTGCGTGGGTGCCGTCCCCCTGGTGGACGTCGAGGTCGACGACGAGAACGCGCGGGGCCCGCGCGGCGAGCAGGAGGCGCGCCACGACGACGTCGTTGAAGACGCAGAAGCCGCGGCCTGCGTCGGCGAACGCGTGGTGCGTGCCGCCGCCGAGGTTGGCTGCGACGCCGTGTGCGAGCGCCGCGTCGGCGGCCTGGATCGTCGCCGCCGTCGCCCGGCGGGCGCGCTCGACCAGCTCCGGCGACCAGGGCAGACCGAGCGCGAGCAGCTCGCGGCGTGCGAGCGACCCGGCGCGGACTCGGGCGAGGTAGGAGGTCGCGTGGGCGGTCCGCAGCTCTCTCCACGCGGCTCGTCGCGCCGGCAGGACGACGACCTCGGGCAGGCGCGACGCGGCCTCGCGGACGAGCCGGTACTTGGCGAGCGGAAAGCGGTGGCCTGGCGGGAGCGGGTAGTCGTAGACGTCGTGCGCGAACGCGAGCACGTCGCGTCAGCGGCACACGCGGGCGACGCGCTCCGCCGTCGCCGTGCGTCCGCGGGCATCCGTGACGACGGCCCGCAGGACGTGGCGGCCCCGTGTCGCTCGGGCGATGTTCCAGGTCGCGGAATAGAGGCCCGCGGTCCCGCGGAAGACGCGGGCGACGCGCCGGCGGCCGTCGAGGAACGCGACGGAGCGCACCCGCGCGGATGAGCCCGCGACGACCGTCAGCGGGGCCCGGCGTGCGAGGCACTCCTGCCGCTCGGGGACGAGCCACTGCACCGTCGGCCCCGCGACGGCGCGGAGCGTCGCCGGCACGAAGGCCGTGTTCGGCATCACGTCCTGCCCGCTCGTGTTCACGTTCTTCGCCTCCTGATAGTCGGAGGCGACCAGCGTCGCGCTCGTGCGTCCGACCGGGAGCCGCGGGGCAGCGCTCGGCAGGGGGAACAGCGCGATTCCCGACTCCGGGTCGTAGAACGCCGCCCCGACCGCGACGCCGCGGTAGCCGACGACGAGCGACAAGGGGTCGACGCCCGCACCCGGATCCGGAAAGTCGTCGACGACCCGCGCGGCGAGGGTGGGCCGGCCGGCGGACACCCGCGTCGTGATCGGGAGGACGAGCGGCGGCTGGAGGTCGTCGACCCACGCCTTCAACACGTACCGCCCCGCGTAAAGGCGGCCGGTGAACTCGTCCCGCGGCGAATCGACCGCGACGTAGTAGCGGCCGGGCCGGGGCAGGGAAGCGCCGGCGGCGCCGATGTCGACGCGGAAGCCGAAGGTGAGCGGGTTGACGTTCACCGGCGTCCCCGCCGGGCCCTGGACGTCGTTCTCGTCCTTCGCGCCGAGCACCCACGGGTCGGCGACGGTGTTCTCGTCCGCGGCGAGGACCGCGACCCCGAAGTTCGCCACCGGGCGGTCGAGCAGGAGCTCGTAGAGCCGCTCGGCCCCGCTCTCCTGCATCGTCGGCCCCGTGTACGCGGGCGGCGGGCCGAACGCGGCGCCGGGGTACCGGTACACCTCGACGAGCGACGTCCCGCGCGTGTCCCCCTCCTGCAGCAGGCGCAGCGGCGTCGAGGGCAGCGGCGCGAGCGCGGGGCGCTTGACGAGGAAGAAGTACGGGATCCGCCGCGTCGTCTCGCCGCGCCGGAGGACGACGAAGCCGTAGTTCTCGCCCTCGGCTGCGCCCGCCGCGGCTCTGGCGGTGGCGACGAGCTGGAGCTGGCCGCCGGGTGCGAGCTCGACGGTGGCGGGGAGGTCCACGGTGGCGCCCGGGGTCGCGGCCTGCGGCCGGAGCTCGACTTGCCACGAGCCTGCCCCGCCGCCGGCGTCGCTGAGCGTGGTCAGGAGTGCCTGCTGCTGGGCGCTGCGCCGGACGTCGAGGTCGCCGAACGAGAGCGACGCCGGCTCCGCGAACAGGAGCGGGTCGTCCGCGCGCGCGAGGTCGACGAGGCCGCCGCCGCCCAGCGTGACGGGAGCCTCGAGGCTGCGGGCCGAGTCCGCCCACGCGCTCCCGGCGGTGAGCACGAGCGCCGCCTTCACCTGCCGGGGCGTCCACCCTGGATGCCGCTGCAAGAGGAGCGCCGCAGCACCCGCCACGTGCGGCGCGGCCATGCTCGTTCCGTCGAACACCGCGAACGGGCCGCCGGCGAGCGGGAGGGTCGCCGAGAGGATCTGCCCGCCGGGCGCGGCGACGTCGGGCTTGAGCCGATGGCCGAAGGCCGTCGGGCCGGCCGACGAGAAGCTGGTGACGACGCCGGCGCGGCCCGTGTCGATGCGGAGCGGCTGCGTGCCCAGACGAACGCGCGCCTCACCGGCGCGCAGCGCCGCCTTCAGCGCGGCTCCGTCGGCGCCGGCGATCATCGCGCTCGGCAGTGGAAGCTCCGTCGGCACGGTATTCGCCTCGCCCGGGCGGTTGTCCACGAACACGACCCCGGCTGCGCCCGCGGCCTGCGCCCGCCTCACCTTCGAGTCGAACGTGCAGCGCCCTCGCAGGACGAGCGCGACCGCGCCGGAGAGGGAGCCGGACGGAAGCGTCGCGCCCGGGGCGTTCGGGTTCGACGCCGGCCCGCAGAGGTACGGGTCGCCGAGCCCCGCGACGTCGCGCAGCGCGACGCCCGTCTCCCAGGCGGCCGGCCACCGTCTGCCGGGGGTGGGGCGGAGCGGGAGCGGCCGCCCGAGCGCTGCGGGGTCGACGAGCTCGAGCCCGGGCGCGAACACCTGGCTGCTCGAGACGGCCGCGACGGAGATCGCCTCGGGGGCCGTGCCCGGGGAGCCCGCGGTCCCGGTCCCGAAGTCGTCGCGGTCGTTGCCCGCTGAGATCACCGGCACGACCCCCGCGGCGACGACGCTCGCGACGGCCTCGACGAGCGCGTCGTTCGCGGGCTCGGTCTCGGGGCCGCCGCCGGAGAAGTTGATCACGTCCATCCCGTCGGCGACCGCGGCGTCGAACGCCGCGATGATCTCCGGCGTGTTCGCCACGTTGCCGATCGGGGTCGGCACCGTGAACACGCGGTAGTTCCCGAGCCACGCGCGCGGCGCGACGCCCGAGAGTCCCTCGGTCCGCGGGTGGTCGCCGCCCGACGGGGCGGTCGTGCCCGCGTTGCCGGCGGCGATCCCGGCCACGTGCGTGCCGTGGAAGGAGGCGCGAGGGTCGACCGCGAGCCGTCCGCCCTCGCCGGAGCCCGGGCCGGGGAACGTGCGGGCGACGATCACCTTCGGCGTCGTCCACCTCGTGCCCCCCTTCGGGAACCCGGCCGGATACGTGTAGCCCGACGGGTCGAAGAAGTCGTTCGCCTCGTCGATGCCGTCGTCGACGACCGCGATCTTGATCCCCTCGCCCGCGGAGCCTCCGCCCGGGGCCGTCCATACGGCCTCGGCGTGCACGATCGAGGGACTCTCGTTCAGCGCGAGCGTGTACCGCAGGCTGGGGTAGACGCGGGTCGCGAACCCCTGCCGCACGAGCGCGGGCAGCCGCCGCGCCGGAAGGTCGACCGCGAAGCCGTTCAGCACCACCCGGAACCGCCGTCCGACGTGCGCCTCCGGGATCGCGCGCCGGAGCCGCGCGACGGCGGCGGACTGCGTGCGCGCGAGCCGGGCGAGGTAGGCGCGAGAGGCGGCGCTCGCCGCGTTCAGGCGCCGGGTACCGGTTGTCGACTGGAGCGTCCGCGCCGACCACTGCGCGAGCGGCGGCTGCGAGAGGCGGACGACGACGCTGATCCTCCCGCGTGCGTGCGCCCGCGGGACGGTGATCTCCCCCGCGCGCACGCGCGGGAGCGTGACGTCGCCGACGCGGCGGTCCACCGGCCGCAGCTCGGCGGCCGCAGGTGCGGAGGCGACGAGCGCCGCGAGGACGAGCAGCGGGACGGCCAGGCGGCGCAAGGGCCCGCAGCGTAGCCGCAAGGCTCCGCGCTCGCATTAGACTCGCCGCTCGTGCCGGGACGCTTCGACGGGAAGACCGCGCTCGTGCTGGGCGTCGCCAACCGACGCTCGATCGCCTGGGCGATCGCGCGCCGGCTCGCCCACGAGGGCGCGCGGCTCGCCTTCACGTTCCAGGGCGAGCGGATCGAGAAGAACGTCCGCGAGCTCGCGGAGACGGTCGCCAGCCCGCTCGTGACGGAGTGCGACGTGCGCTCGGACGAGGGGCTCGAGCGCGTGTTCGGCGAGGTGGGGGAGGCGTTCGACGGTGGCCTCGACCTGCTCGTCCACTCCGTCGCGTTCGCCGACGCCGCCGACCTCGAGGGCCGGTTCGTGGACACGCCGCGCGACCGCTTCTGGCTCGCGGTGGACGTCTCCGCGTACTCGCTCGTCGCCGCCTCGCGTCTCGCCGAGCCGCTGATGGAGGCCCGCGGCGGCGGCGCGATCGTGACGATGACCTACCTCGGCGGCGAGCGCGCCGTGCCGCACTACAACGTCATGGGTGTGGCGAAGGCGACGCTCGACGCCTCCGTGCGCTACCTGGCCTGGGACCTCGGGCAGAAGAACGTCCGCGTGAACGCGATCTCGGCCGGGCCCGTCCGCACGCTCGCCGCCCGCTCGATCGCCGGCTTCCCCACGATGGAGGCGATCGTGGAGGAGCGCGCGCCGCTCCATCGGCACATCGCCGCGGACGACGTCGGCGCCGCGGCGGCGTACCTGCTCTCGGACGAGGCGGCGAACGTGACGGGGACGACGCTGTACGTCGACTCCGGCTACCACGCGATGGGCATGTAGGCGGGGGCGCCGCTAGGGCGGCGGGAGGTCGACCTGCTCCATCCGCGGGCTGCCGTGGATGTTCACCGACCGTACGCCGTCGCGGCCGGCAACGAAGCCGTGCACGGCCCCGGCCGGGACGACAAGGATCGTCCCGGCTCCCGCCTCGATCTCCTCGCCCTCCACGGTGAACGTCGCGGAGCCGGAGAGGATCACGAACGTCTCTTCGTAGGGATGCCGGTGCGGCCCGGGCCCGCGCCCCTCGCGGGCGTCGACCACGAAGAAGGACACGCTCGCGCCGTGGGCATGGCCCTCGAACCGCGGTGAGCCCCCGCCCTCGGGCCGCAGGTCGTCCGTCCGGATCACGTGAACCACCCCGGAACGGTAACGCTCGTCGGGGCTCGAGCCCGTCAGCGGCCGGCGTAGGGCACGGCGACGATCGTCTCCAGCGAGGGCGGGACGATCGGGATCGGACGGTGGAGGCGGGGCAGGACGAGCCGGTCGACGCTCTCGCGCAGGAGCCGGTTCGCGACCGCCGGGTCGTCCGAGAGGTGGACGAGCGCGGCCTCCGCGGCGGCGGCGGCGAGGAAGTCCGCGCGCTCGAACACCGCCCAGAGCGGCTCCGCGGTCGGCAACGCCACGACGACGAGGTCCACGCGGGTCTCGGCGAATGCGCGGACGGCGAGCTCGAGCGCCTGGCGCCGCGGCAGCGACGCGACCGCGGGCCACGACGCGGACAGAAGTGGATAGGGACACCTCGCCCGGGCGGGGCAGATCCCGAAGTAGATCCCGTTGTCCGTCGGCACGACGCGGAAGACGTCGGGTCCGAGCGTGGCGAGCGTGAGCGACCCGATCACGCCCATCGGCGACGCCTCCTCGATCGCGAGCTTCCGCCCGGGAACCCGCCGGTAGCGCGCCTCGGTCTCGGCCCGGATCGCGCGGGCGTGCGCGAGCGACTCCGGCTGGAGCGCGCTCGGCTCGGACGCGCCGCGGGCCG
>DATHTC010000403.1:0-2012 GCA_035463735.1 Gaiellaceae bacterium
CGGGGATCTCCAAGAAGCGGCCGCTCGCGTGAGCGTGCGGAACCCGTGGTTCGTCGTGGGCCCGGCGCCTGGTATCCGATGCCGTCGCGAACATGAGAGGCGTGGCAGGCCGGATCTACGCGCTCGCGAACCAGAAGGGCGGGGTCGGCAAGACGACCACCGCGATCAACCTCGCCGCCTGCCTTGCCGAGGCGGGGCAGCGCGCGCTCGTCGTCGACCTCGATCCACAGGCGAACGCGACCTCGGGTCTCGGCGCCCGGGCGAACGGCGTCTCCAGCTACGACCTGCTCGACGGCGCCCCGCTCGCCGAGCTCGCGCTGCCGACGCGGTTCGCGAATCTCGACGTCGTCCCGGCGAAGCCGGCGCTCGCCGGTGCGGTCGTCGAGCTCGCGCGGCGCGACGACGGCGATCGCTACCTCGCGGACGCGCTCGCCGGTGCGACCGGTCCGTGGTCCTACGTCTTCCTCGACTGTCCCCCCTCGCTCGGTCCGCTGACCGTGAACGCGCTCGCGGCGGCGGACCGCGTGCTCGTGCCGGTCCAGGCGGAGTACTACGCGCTCGAGGGGCTCGCGCAGCTCGTCGAGTCGGTCGACCTCGTGCGGGCGCGGCTGAATCCCCGGTTGCGGATCGGCGGCGTGCTCCTGACGATGGTGGACGGGAGGACGCGGCTCGCGGCCGACGTCTCGGCGGAGGTACGTCGCCACTTCGGCGACCTCGTCTTCGCGACGGTCGTCCCTCGCTCGGTCCGGCTTGCGGAAGCGCCGAGTCACGGGCTGCCGGCGATCGCGTACGACCGTCGCTCCCCGGGAGCGGATGCCTACTGGCGCGTGGCGATGGAGCTCGTCGACCGTGAGTAGCGGCGCCGCCTCTCGGCGCGGGCTCGGTCGTGGGCTCGAGGTGCTGATCGGCGGCGCCGGCTCGCGCACCGAGCTCGCGGAGGTCCCGGTCGCCGAGATCCACCCCAACCCCCGCCAGCCGCGTCGGCACTTCGAGGCGGAGGGCGTGTCGGGGCTGGCGGCGTCGATCCGCGCGCAGGGCCTGATCCAGCCCGTCGTCGTCCGGCCGCGCGTCGGGGGCGGGTACGAGCTCATCGCGGGCGAGCGCCGGTGGCGTGCGGCGCGCGAGGCGGGGATCGAGACGCTGCCCGCCGTCGTGCGGGACGCGGGTGACCGCGATTCGCTCCTGCTCGCGGTGGTCGAGAACGTCGCACGCGAGGACCTGAACCCCGTCGAGGAGGCGCGTGCGTACGCCGTGCTGATCGACGAGTTCGGGCTCTCCCTCGGCGAGGTCGCCGGCCGGATCGGGCGCTCGAAGCCGACGGTGTCGAACCGCGTCCGGCTGCTGGAGCTGCCGCAGGACGTGCTGGGGATGGTCGAGCGCGGCCAGCTCACCGAAGGCCACGCCCGCGCGGTGCTGGCCGTGCCCGACCACGACGGCCGCCGACGGCTCGCGCGCCGGATCGTCCAGAAGGGGATGAGCGTGCGGGCGGCGGAGCAGGCCGCCCGCTGGTCGGGTGCTCGCACGAAGCCGCGCAGGGCTGCGGCGCGGGTCGACCCCGACCTCGCCCACCGCGTGCGGTCGGCCATCGAGCGGCTGACGGGACGGCCCGCGCGCGTGACCGCGAACCGCGTCGAGATCTCGTTTGCCGACGAGGTCGAGCTGGCCGAGCTCGCCGAGGCGCTCGAGCGGCTGCACCCGTAACCCCGCGGCCGCGGCGACCGTTGCCCCAGTGGCATGCACGGCCACTGGCTCCACGACCTCGAGTCGCTCGAGGCGATCTCGCAGGACGACAGCGCGCGCCGCATCTTCCTGCGCATGTCGGCGATGTCGCAGGAGGGCACGATCGACACGTTCCTCCGCGAGCTCGCCTTCGATCCCGAGCTCGACGACGAGACGAAGGCGACGCTGGCGGAGCTCGGCCGCGACCACTCCTTCCTGCTCGCCGTCGAGGACTACTGCCGCCGCACGCACGTCGTCCACTGAGGCGGCAGAAGCAGGGAGGGCATGGGGGA
>DATHTC010000404.1:0-9329 GCA_035463735.1 Gaiellaceae bacterium
CTTCCGAGCTCGCGGCGCGCCTCCGTGACCTCGGCGGGCAGGAGGCGGAGCTCCGGCGCGAGGCCGCGGAGGCCGGCGAGCGGACGGCGGCGATCGACGTGGAGCTCGCGCGCGTCGGGGCGGAGGCGGCTGACGCGCGCCGCCGGCTCGAGGAGGCAGGGGCGGACCCTGAAGAGGCCGGTGAGGAGGGCCGCGACGAGCTCGCGGAGCGCGTCGAGCGGCTCGAGCGCCGCCGGTTCCAGCTCGGCCAGGTGAACCCGCTCGCGAAGGAGGAGTACGAGACCGAGAAGGCGCGGCTCGAGGAGCTGTCGGCGCAGCGGGCCGACCTCGAGGCCAGCCTCGACGAGCTCGAGCGGCTCCGCGCGGAGCTGACCGAGACGGTCGAGCGGCGCTTCGAGGAGACGTTCGCCGCCGTCGCGACGCACTTCGACGAGGTCGCCGCGACCCTCTTCCCCGGCGGCGAGGGGCGACTGCGCCTGACCGAGCCCGAGCCCGACGGCGCCGAGGCGGACCGGCCCGGCGACGGTCGCGGCGACGGTCCCGGGATCGAGATCGAGCTCCGCCCCGCGGGGAAGACGATCACGCGCCTGTCGCTGCTCTCGGGCGGGGAGAAGTCGCTCGGCGCGATCTCGTTCCTGTTCGCGCTCTTCCTCGCCCGGCCGTGCCCGTTCTACCTCCTCGACGAGGTCGAGGCGGCGCTCGACGACACGAACATCGGCCGCTTTGTCGAGCTGCTCCGCCGCTACGCCGACCGCGCGCAGTTCGTCGTGATCACGCACCAGAAACGGACGATGGAGGCGGCCGACGTACTCTACGGCGTGACGATGGGCGCCGACGGCATCTCCGAGGTCGTCTCGCGCCGGCTCCCCCGCGAGGAGGCGCTGACGGCGTAGGGCGCCCGCACGGCCGCTACCCGAGCGGGTACTGCGCCGCCAGGCGCTTCGGCGCCTGGATCAGCCACGCGTCCTCGAGGCGCTCCCGCACGTCCGCCTCGTCCGCCAGCTCGAGCCACACGAGCAGGTAGGCCGGCGAGGCCTCGAAATGGGGCGTGAGCCGGTAGACGTCCGGCTTCGACGCGACGATGAGCGCCCGCTCGTCGCGGTCGCACCGCGCCCACATCGCGCCCTCGTGGCGGCTCCTGCCCGCGAACGTCTTGCCGCGCACCTTGAAGGACACACTGCCCCACGAGGTGCCTTCCTCGACCTCCGGCAGCGCGAGCGCGAGCGCGCGCACCCTGTCCCAGCCGACCACGCCCCGAGGCTAACGTTCCGCGCCGTGACGCGGACGTGGGGAGAGCTGCTCGGCGAGGCGCGCCCGGACGAGACGCCGGAGCAGCAGCGCGGCTTCTTCGGGCGGCTCGCGGACTCGCTCGGGCGGAGCCGCCGCGCGCTGACGGAGCAGCTCGCCGTCGCCGCGTTCGATCCGGACGACGACGCCGCGTGGGAGCGGCTCGAGGAGGCGTTGATCGGCGCGGACGTCGGCGTCGGGGCGACCGCGGAGCTCGTGCAGCGGCTGGAGGCGCGCGGCGAGGTCGGGAACCTGGCGGAGGCGCTCCAGGAGGAGCTGGCGGCGATGCTGGGCGAGCCGGCGACGCTGAACGTGCGGGAGCGGCCGACGGTGATCCTCGTCGTCGGCGTCAACGGCACCGGGAAGACGACGACGATCGGGAAGCTCGCGTCGAAGCTGCGCGAGCACGGGCTCAGCGTCATCCTCGGGGCGGCCGACACATTCCGCGCCGCTGCCGAGGAGCAGCTCGAGATCTGGGCGAAGCGCGCCGAGGCGGACTTCGTGGGCTCCACGCGCGGGGCCGATCCGGCGGCGGTCGCCTTCGACGCGATCGGCGCGGCCGAGGCCCGCGGGCGCGACGTCGTCATCGTCGACACGGCCGGGCGCCTGCACACGCAGTCGAACCTGATGGAGGAGCTGGCGAAGATCCGGCGCGTGATCGCCGGGAGGCTCGACGGCGCGCCGCACGAGACGCTCCTCGTGGTGGACGCGACCACCGGGCAGAACGGCCTCCAGCAGGCGCGCCTGTTCGGCGAGGCCGTCGACGTCACCGGGGTCGCGCTCACGAAGCTCGACGGCTCCGCGAAGGGCGGGATCGCCGTCGCGATCGCGTTCGAGCTCGGGCTGCCGGTGAAGCTCGTCGGGGTCGGCGAGGGACTGGACGACCTCCGCCCGTTCGACCCGGTCGACTTCGCGCGCGCGCTCGTGGCCGGGGAGCCGGCGCCTTGAAAAGCCCCTGGCCGTCCGCGTAAGGTCGGGGCTCGTCCGACGTCCGCCCACACCCCCGCAGGAGGATTCCGATCGTGAACAGCGTCTCAGACCGCGCCCCGAGCCCGCGCACACGGCGCCGGTGGCTCCTTGCCCTCCTCGCCGCGCTCGCGCTCGTGCTCGCAGTCGTCGCCGCCGGCTGCGGAGGCGACGACGACGACGACGAGGGGGCCGGCACCGGCACCGAGGAGGCGGCGGCGACCGGCGGCGAGGCCGCCGAGGGGAGCATCTGGGTGCTCCTGCCCGACTCCGCCAGCTCCGACCGCTGGGAGACGGACGATCGGCGCTACTTCGAGGAGGCGTTCGACGAGGCCGGCGTCGAGTACAACATCGTGAACGCCGAGGGCGACGCCAACACGCAGCTCCAGCAGGCCGAGCAGGCGATCAACGCGGGCGCGAAGGTGATCCTGCTCGTGAACCTGAGCTCCGAGTCCGGCGCGACGATCATCGACCAGGCGCGCGAGGCGGACGTGAAGGTCGTCGACTACGACCGGCTGACGGCGGCCGGCGGCGGCGCCGACGTGTACGTGAGCTTCGACAACGTCAAGGTCGGCCAGACGATGGCCGACACCGTCGGCCCGGTGATCGACGAGCTCGACGTCGAGACGCCGAAGGTCGTGATGATGAACGGCGGGCCGACCGACAACAACTCGAAGCTCTTCAAGGAGGGCTACAACGAGACCGGCGACTACGCCGTCTCGAAGAAGGCCGAGGCGGGCGAGTGGGAAGTCGTGGCCGACCAGGACGTGCCGGACTGGGACAACCAGCAGGCGCTGACCCTGTTCGAGCAGATCCTCGTCGCGAACGACAACGACGTCGACGCCGTGTTCGCGGCCAACGACGGGATCGCGGGCTCCGTGATCTCCGCGCTCCAGTCCGCCAACGTCGGCCCGATCCCCGTCTCCGGCCAGGACGCGACTGCGCCCGGGATCCAGAACATCCTCGCCGGCCGCCAGACGATGACCGTCTACAAGCCGATCAAGGCCGAGGCCGAGGCGGGCGCGGAGGCGGCGCTCGCGCTCCTGAACGGCGAGGACGTCGAGGCGATCGAGGGCGACTGGGAGGTGCTCTCGATCAACAACGGCGAGGCCGACCTGCCGTACATCGCGCTGACGCCGATCGCGGTCACCAAGGACAACATCGCCGACACGGTGATCGCCGACGGCTTCCGCACCTGGGACGAGATCTGCACGGGCGAGTTCGAGCAGTTCTGCCCGGAGGACCGCGAGTAACGGAGGGGCCGTTCCGGGTGAGGCGGGCGCGCGCCCGCCTCACCCGGCGCCCTGGGGGGACGACGACCGATGGCCACTGAGCAACCGATCCTCGACTGCACCGGGGTGTCGAAGAGCTTCGGCGCGGTGCAGGCGCTGTACAAGGTGGACTTCGAGGTGCGCCCCGGCGAGGTGATGGCGCTCGTCGGCGACAACGGCGCCGGCAAGTCGACGCTGATCAAGGGGATCGCTGGGATTCACGCCTTCGACGAGGGCGAGATCCACTTCGACGGCGGCCGCGTCACGATCCACGGGCCACGCGACGCGGCGGCGCTCGGGATCGAGATCGTGTACCAGGACCTCGCGCTCGCGGACAACCTCGACGTGGTCGCGAACATGTTCCTCGGCCGCGAGCGGATCAACGGCATCGTCCTCGACGAGCCCGACATGGAGCGCTCCGCGCGGCAGACCCTCGACAGCCTCGCGGTGACGACGCTCCGCTCGGTGCGCCAGGCCGTCGCCGGCCTCTCCGGCGGCCAGCGCCAGGCCGTGGCCGTGGCCAAGGCGGTGATGTGGAACTCGAAGGTGGTGATCCTCGACGAGCCGACCGCCGCCCTCGGCGTCGCGCAGACGCGGCAGGTGCTCGACCTCGTCCGGCGCCTCGCCGGGCACGGCCTCGGCGTGGTGATCATCTCGCACAACCTCCACGACGTGTTCGAGGTCGCCGACCGGATCACCGTGCTGCGCCTCGGCCAGCGCGTGGCGCTCTACGAGCGCGCGGCGACGACGCAGCAGGAGGTCGTGCACGCGATCACCGCGGGCACGCTCCAGCACGTGCCGGGGATGGCCGAGGAGGTCGCCGTATGACCGACCCGCCGGTGCCGGCGCAGGGCTCGGCGGAGCCGGTCGCGGCTCCCGCGGACGGCATCGGGGACACGCTTCGCCAGGCGTGGCGCGACTGGCTCACCCGGCTCAAGCGCGGCGACTGGGGCGCGCTGCCGATCTTCATCGGTCTGGCCGCGCTCGCGCTGCTGTTCGGCAGCCTCGAGGAGAACTTCTGGACGGAGCGGAACTTCGTCAACATCCTGCTCCAGATGGCCGGCTACACGGCGATCGCGATGGGGGTCGTGTTCGTGCTGCTCGTGGCCGAGATCGACCTCTCCGTCGGCTTCGTGAGCGGCGTCGGCGCGGTCGTGATGACGCTGATGCTGCGGCCGGAGGAGCAGAACTGGCCGTGGTTCGCCGCGATCGCCCTCGGGCTCGCCGCCACGACCGCGATCGGGCTGCTGCACGGCGTGATCATCACGAAGGCGAGCGTCCCCTCCTTCGTCGTGACCCTCGCCGGGTACCTCGCGTGGGGCGGCGTGGTGCTCATCCTCACCACCGAGGCGTCGACGTCGGGGACGATCCGCATCCAGGACGACGTCGTGCTCGGGATCGCCAACGACTTCCTGCCCGACGTGTGGGGCTGGATCCTGCTGGTGGCGATCGTCGCCGTGTACGCCGGGCTCGAGCTCTGGAAGGTGCGGACGCGCCGCGTCCGCGGGCTCGCGCACAAGCCGATCGTGATCCTCGTGCTCCAGGCGGCCGCACTCGCCGTCGTGGGGGCGCTCGCGGTCGGCTACGCGAACCAGGACCGGGGCGTGCCCGTGGTGGCGCTCATCGTCGGCGCGTTCCTCGTCTTCTGGACCTTCGTCGCCAACCGGACGCGCTTCGGCCGGCACGTCTACGCCGTGGGCGGGAGCGTCGAGGCGGCCCGCCGTGCGGGGATCAGCGTCGACCGGATCAAGATCGCCGTGTTCATGATCTCCGGCTTCATGGCCGGCGTCGGCGGGATCATCCTCGCCTCCCGGCTCCGCTCCGTCGACACCGGCACCGGCGGCGGCCAGCTGCTGCTGAACGCGATCGCGGCGGCCGTGATCGGCGGGACGAGCCTCTTCGGCGGCCACGGACGGGTGGTGAGCGCGCTCCTCGGCGGCGCCGTCATCGCCACCGTCGCGAACGGGATGGACCTGCTCAACCTCGCGTCGGGCTACAAGTTCGTGATCACGGGCGGCGTCCTGCTCGCCGCCGTGCTGGTCGATTCGTTCGCGAAACGGGCGCGGGTCGCCTCTGGTGCGGCGTAGGGGCCTCGCGGTCGTCGTCGTCGGCGCCGTGGGCGTCGCCGCGGCCGTGGGGCTCGCCGCGGTCGCCCTGAAGGGTGGTGCCTCGGTCGAGATCGCGTCGGGTGCGGAGCGGCGCGGCCCGGCAGGTGTCGCCGTGGCGTTCCGCGACGTCGCCGCGGACGTCGGGCTCGACTTCCGCCACGGTGCCTTCCGCTTCGGCGTCTCGGCCGACCCGGTGGCGATGACCGGCGGCGGTCTCTGCTGGCTCGACTACGACGGCGACGGCCGCCTCGACCTCTACGTCGTCAACGGCTTTGCGGAGGCCGACCGCGCCGAGTGGCTCGACCGCGGCGGGCTGCCGACGAGCCGGCTGTACCGGAACGTCGGCCGGCGCTTCGTCGACGTCACCGCCGAGAGCGGCGCCGGCCTCGCCGCGCGCGGCCAGGGCTGCGTCGCCGCCGACCTCGACGACGACGGCCACACCGACCTCTTCGTCACCACGGCGGAGTTCCCGGCGCTGCTCTGGAACGAGGGGGACGGCACCTTCACCGAAGGCGCGGAGGACGCCGGGGTGCGCGTGTTCGGATGGCACGCGGGCATCGCCGCCGGCGACCTCGACCGCGACGGCCGGACGGACCTCGTCGTCACCGGCTACGCCGACCTGAACGCGCCCGTCGAGGGCGCGACCACCGGCTTCCCCGGCACCTTCCGCGGGCGGCGGGACCTCCTGTTCCTGAACGAGGGAGGCGGCGGAGGCGGCGGCCGCGCGACGTTCCGCGAGGCGGGCGCGGAGGCCGGGCTCGAGGTCGTGCGCTTCGAGCACGGGCTCGGCGTCGTGCTCTCCGACCTCGACGCGGACGGCGACCTCGACGTCTACGTCGCCAACGACGGCGACCCGAACCGTCTGTACGAGCACGTGCCGTGGCCCGGCGGCGCCGCGGCGGACCCCGCCGGTCTCGGCTTCCGCTTCGAGGAGCGCGCGGCGCCGGCGGGCGCGGCGGATCCCGGCAGCGGGATGGGCGTCGCCGCCGGCGACTACGACGGCGACGGCCGAGCCGACCTGTTCGTGACGAACGCGCGGAGACAGGTCCACGCCGCGTACCGCAGCGCCCCGCCGGGCGAGGCCGACCCGTCGTTCGTCGACGTGCGCGCCGAGCTCGGCGTGCCGCTGTCGGGCTCGACGGGGTGGGGCGCCTCGTGGGCGGACGTGGACAACGACACCGACCTCGACCTCCTGCTCGCCAACGGCAACGTGCCGGTGTCCGACCTCGCCGCGGACGCGCAGCCGCTGCAGCTGCTCGCGAACCGGAGCGCCGAGGGGCGACCCGGCCGCTTCGAGACGGTGCCGCTCGGGCTCCCGCCGCTGCTCGCCCGCGGCAGCGCCGCGGGGGACTACGACGACGACGGCGACGTCGACCTCGCGGTCGTCACCGTCGGCGGCAGGGTGGCGCTGCTCGAGAACACCGGGACGCGCGGGAACTGGCTCCAGCTCCGCCTGCGCGGCGGGGCCGCCGGCGCCGTCGTGACGGTGACGCTCCCGGGCGGCCGCCGGGTCGTGCGCGAGGCGCGCGCGGGGGGCAGCTTCCTCTCGTCGGAGGACCCGCGCGTCCACGTCGGCCTCGGCGCTGCCCGCCGCGTCCCCGAGCTCGTCGTCCGGTGGCCCGGCGGCGGCGAGATGCGGCTCGAGGACGTCGCTGCCAACCGGATCGTGACGGTGGAGGCGCCGTGAGGGCCGTCGGCCTCCTCGCGCTCGCGGTCGCGCTCGCCGGGTGCTCGCTCGGCGGCGGCGGCTCGGACTCGTACGCGATCGACGGCTGCGAGCGGGGGGACCTCGGCGGGCGCTCGGTCGCACGCGTGTGGGACGAGGCGCTCCTCGACGCGATCAGGCGCGACGTGCCCGCGCCGACCGTGCATGCGCGCAACCTCTTCCACGTCTCGGCTGCGATGTGGGACGCGTGGGCCGCGTACGACGCGCGCGGCGACGGCTACTTCGTGCGGGAGAAGCACGAGGCGGAGGACCGGCGCGCGGCTCGCGAGGCGGCGATCAGCTACGCGGCCTACCGGATCCTCCTGCACCGCTACTCGCTCGCCGCGGGCCTGGAGGAGACGTTCGACGAGCTGACGGCGACGATGCGCTCGCTCTGCTACCGCATCGAGTACACGAGCACCGAGGGGGGCTCGCCCGCGGCGCTCGGGAACCGGATCGCGGCAGCGGCGATCGCGTTCGGCCGCGACGACGGCTCGCTCGAGGCGCAGCGGTACGTGGACACGGAGTACCGCTCCGTGAACGAGCCGCTGGTGGTGAAGGAGGGCGCGCCGCGGATGCGCGACCCGAACCGCTGGCAGCCGCTCGCCCTCGACCGGATCGTGGCGCAGAACGGCGTCCCGATCCCGGGCAAGGTGCAGGGCTTCGTCGGGCCGCACTGGGGCCGCGTGACCGGGTTCGCCACGCCGCCGCCGCGGCAGGGGATGCCGCTCGACCCGGGTGTCCCGCCGCGGCTCGACGGGCCCGACGGCGGCGCGGCGTTCAAGCAGGCCGCGGTCGAGGTGCTCCGCTACGGCCGCCAGCTAGGCGTCAACGGCGCGAAGGTCGACGTCGGGCCCGGCGCACGCGGGGACAACACGCTTGGCGCCAACGACGGCGACGGCCGGGAACGGAACCCGGTCACGGGCGAGGCGTTTGCCCCGAATCCGGTCCTCCGCGCCGACTTCGCGCGCGCCCTCACCGAGTTCTGGGCCGACGGCCCGAGCTCGGAGACGCCGCCGGGCCACTGGAACACGATCGCGAACGCCGTCGCTGACGCCCACGAGGGAGCGCTTCGCCTCGGCGGGTCGGGCCCGGAGCTCGATCGGCTCGAGTGGGACGTGAAGCTCCTCTTCGCGCTCAACGGCGCCGTCCACGACGCAGCGGTCGTCGCCTGGGGCGCGAAGGGGCACTACGACTCGGCGCGGCCGATCTCGATGATCCGCTACCTCGGCGGCCACGGCCAGTCGACCGATCCCTCCGCTGCCTCGTACCACCCCGACGGCCTCCCGCTCGTCCCGGGCCTCGTCGAGGTGGTCACCCGCGAGTCGAGCAGGCCGGGACAGCGGCATGCGCACCTCGCGGAGCACGTGGGCGAGATCGCCGTCCGCGGGTGGCGGGGCAGTCCCGAGGACCCCGGCACGGAGACCTCCGGCGTGGGGTGGATCCGCGCGGTCGACTGGACGGCATACCAGCGCCCGACGTTCGTCACGCCGGCCTTCGCGGGCTACGTGTCGGGGCACAGCACCTTCAGCCGGGCCGCGGCCGAGGTGCTCGCGGCGGCGACAGGCAGTCCGTTCTTCCCGGGCGGCCTGTTCGAGGTCACGGTGCGCCGCGGCGAGCTCGTGAACGAGGCCGGGCCGACGCAGGACGTGACGATGCAGTGGGCGACGTACTTCGACGCCGCCGACGACGCCGGTATCTCGCGCCTCTACGGCGGCATCCACATCGCCGCCGACGACTTCGCGGGGCGCATGATCGGCGAGCGCTGCGGCGTGGCGGCGTGGGCCGAGGCGCAGGCGTACTTCGACGGCACCGCGACGGGCAACGCCGCGTGACGTGGCGGCCCCGTGGCGACCGTCACGCCGTCCCGGCGTCCAGGCCCGCGCTGATCGTCCCGGCCAGCGCCGCCGCCCGGCTGCCGTCGTCGGTCACCGAGCCGTTCTGGCGGCGCTCGGCGAGCAGCCGCTCCATCTCCTCAGCGATGCGGTCGTC